>NZ_CAKJTP010000030.1:39633-44017 GCF_917627335.1 Protofrankia sp. CiT1
GTGCCGTGGCCCCCGACCGCGGCACAGCCACCCAGCCCAGGCTCCCGCCCCATGCCGCCGGCACCGCGGCAGCACCCCACCGGCCCGATCCAGCCGCTCGGGCATGAGCAGCGGACGCCGCCCCGGCAACCCGCGCCGTGGAACGGCGGCGAACCGTCCGGGCAGCCGCATCACGGAGCAGCCATCCCCACAGCCCGCCCCGCGCCGCTGATTTCCGGGCCGATAGGGATCCCGCCCAGCCGGACGCCAGCCCAGCCTGTGCCGGCCGACCCGGGCATACCCGCGGGCAATGGCATGCCCCGAAGGTCGACACTGCCGGCTACCGACCGGAGCGCCCCTGGCCCCCAGCCACATCATCCGCGTTATCCGCACCCCGCGGCGCCGCGGGCTGAGGTCACGCACCCCGGAACGCCCCAGCAGCCGGGGACGCAGCCCCCACAACCTGGATCAACGCGACAGCCACAGGCACGGCCGTCCCAGGCCCCGCATCCGGAGCCACCGCCCAGCGGGGCGGACAACCGTGACGGCAACCGCTGGCCCGAATACGGCAGCATCCTCGACGGCATCGACGTGATCTAGGGCGTGTTTCGACAGCCGTCGTTCGACCAGCGGCCGGAGGCACCCGGCCCGCTCCTGAGAACAGCACCGCTACCTGGTGCGACAACCGTCGTCCGCCGAGATGCGTACCGCCCGATCACGCGCAAGGGTGAACCTGTGTTCGCCAAGTAGTCAACGGTCCGTGACAACATCGTGCCAACCAGGTTTGAAGGCAAACGCTGCGTGGCATGAAGGCGACAGTAGCGGGCTGGTGACGATGTTCGGACACATGGCGATGTTCGGCGGCGTGCCCGTCGGCAGTGATCGGTGGAGGGTGAGGCGTGGCCGAAACTCTTACCGCACGCTTCGATCTGCCCGCCAACACACGCGCCGCGGGGCGGGCACGGCGTCTTGTCAACGAGCTGCTGACCATCTGGGGCCGTGAGGAAGACGCCGAGGTCGCCCGCCTGCTGGTCAGTGAGGTCGTCACCAACGCCGTGCGCTATGCCCGGTGCGATGACCCGCTGCACATCCAGATCATCGCGCAGAACGACCGGGTACGGATCGCGGTGGGTGACGACAGCACGATCCGTCCCATCATGCGGACGGTGTGCGACGATGATGAATCCGGCCGCGGCATGCATCTGGTCGCGGCGCTGGCCAGCGAGTGGGGCGTGGTCGACAAGCCGGCCGAGGACAGCCCCGGTAAACATGTGTGGTTCGAGCTGACCGCGCCCGCGCGGGCAGCCATCCCCGTGAGCGCCGCCGGGCCGACGGCGCTCACGGGGATGGCTGGTGCCTGTCAGCCCGCGTTCTTCCCCTGACCATGTGCTTCCACACTCTTCCAGCGATTTTCCACTGTGCGTGCGATCGTCCGGGGACGGGTGTGCCAGCGTGGGCAACCACGGTGGGCAGCTGTGATGACCCACTGTGATGGGTGGATGATGAGGCGAGGAGAGCATCAGCCTCATGGCGTAGCGTAATCGACAGCGCGAGGTCATCACCAGGGAGCCGCCATGCCCGTGCCCACGAATGTCCGGCTGGACGTGCGGATACTGCTCAGCACGGGAACGCACCTGGTGGTGCGGTATGTGCCGGCCGAATCGGCCCATGCGCTGCCCGGCGGGACCGTCGAACCTGGTGAAGACATCGTCACCGCCGCCTCCCGGCACCTGCGCGAGCTGCTGGGCTCGCACCGGGATGCGCACGTCGCGCCACTACCGCCACCGCAGCCGGGGCTGTCGGCATCCCCGACGGTACCGGCCTTCGCGGCGTGCGTCGAACACGCGACCGGGCCCGATGAGCGCACCATGACGCTCGTGTTCTCAGCCGATCTTCCCGACAAAGCGGACATACCCACCGCCTGTCTGGGCACACCGCTCGTCACGCTCCCCCTCACGAACCTCACTGAGCGATCATTGACTCCCCCCGCGATAGCCAGCATGGCGATCCGCTGGCTGGAGGACCGCTGGCCGACCTGGTCTGGCCTGGCGGTCTCCGAACCCGAACCGTGGTGGAGCCAGCTACGCGAGTCCGCGCACTCCCTGCGGGCACAGCTGGATGCCCGCCGGCACGAACTCACCGACGCGTCCTTCCGGGATGCGGCGGTGGCCATGTGCGCGCTCGTCGCCGCCGCCGACGGCACGATCGATGCGCGCGAACGGGAAGCGATGGCAGCCATCGTCACCAGCGATCCGGTCCTGGGCGCCTTTCCACCGGACGAGCTGCTCCGCCTGTTCGACGCGCATGTGGCCGCGTTCCGCGCGGATGCCACCGAGGCCAGGGCCGCGGCGCTGCGTGAGATCGCCAAGGTGCGGGGACGTAGGGTGCGGGCACGCTCGGTTATCCAGTTCGGCGCGGTGATCGGGCGCGCTGACGGCACGTTCGACCCGGCCGAGCGAGCCGCCGTCCAACAGGCGATCGGTGTTCTCGGGCTCGATCCCATGACCCTCGCCGTCCAGGCCGGCTAAGAACGCCCAGGCCCAGGCCCAGGCCGTCCAGGCTGAACATCCCCTGATCCCCGACCGCTTCTGCCAGTAAGAAAGGCGGGCCGACCCGGTGGACACCGTCACCGCAACCACGGCAGCATCCAGTGCGTCCAGCACATCGGTGGTATTGAGCGCACGCATGCTCTTCACGGCTGGCGAGCGCATCCTTGTCGCCAACCGCCGGGGGCAGGCCTGGTACTCGTTACCCGGCGGGAACGTGAAGCCAGGCGAGAGCGTGGAGGAAGCGCTGCGCCGCGGGATCCGGGAGGAGACCGGCCTGACCGCGCGCACCCTCGACTTCGTGGGATGCGTGGAGCACTCGTTCGTCGAAGCCGGCCAGGCATGGCACGAGCTGAACATGGTGTTCGCCTCCGTTCTGCCGCCGTTCGCGGACATCGGCAGCCGGAAGGAGGCAATCGATCTTGGTTCGGTGGCCGTGGCCGATCTCCACGCTTTCGTCTTCCGGCCCGCGCACCTGCGAACGGCCATCCTGAGCTGGCTGAGCACCCGCCGGCCGGCCTGGTACGGCCCGGCTGGCTCACCGCGGCGGGAGGGCAGACCGGCCTGACGACCTCACGGTAGATCGCCCCGGCTTTGAGCGCCCGGCGGTAGAGGTGTAGATCAAGGAGCGGGGCTGGGGTGCGTGCATCGCGAGGCGATGGGCGGGGAGCGATGACGCGAGGTGCGTGCCCTGGCCCCGCGACGCCGCGTCCCCTGTTGCTGGTCGCTCTTTGTCTCACCGGCCTCACCAGTAGCCCAACAGCCGCTGACGTCCGTGGGCGTCCGCCGCGTCCGCTGACCTGGTGTGCTTCGTCCACCGCGGTCCGCCAGCGTCCACCCTCGTCCGCCGGCTTGGCTGTCAACTTGCCTGTCAGCCGTATCCCGGCGCGGGGAGCGCTGGAAGATCAGGACAGTCGGCACACTGGTTGCCCGGTCAGCTCGGCGATCAGCTCGAAGTCCTTGTCGCGGTGCAGGAGCGTGAGTCCGGCGGCTTCCGCCGTCGCGGCGATCAGCAGATCGGGGACGCTCGGGGCCCGATGATGGCCGGCCGCGGCCAGCATGCCCTGGACCTCGTAGGCGCGTCGGGCCACGGCGACCGGCATGTCCCACTGGATGACCATACGTGCGAGCGGTAGGGTGCGGAGGAGACGGGTGTGTTCAACTCCGTTGCGGGCCGAGTAGCCTACTTCGAGCAGCGTAACTGCGCATATGTGTACCAGATTTTGATCAACTCGCCGTGACCAGAGGGGCTCGTCGGGATGGGTCGATATGCGGACCAGCGCCGACTTGTCGATAAGCCAGCCTTCGGTCACGACCAGGCACCGCGCATCACATCCTCGTCGGCGAGGTCCGAAATCAGTTCATTGAGCTGTGCCCAGTCCTCCCGGGCGAGCGGGGGGTGGGCGTCGCGCGATGCCCGCTCGGCTTCAGCGGCCAGCGTGCGACGCAGGTACTCGACACGCGAGATCCCGGCTCGGGCGGCGGCAGCGTCGAGCTCGGCAAGAACCACATCGGGGACGTCACGCACGAGGATGTCGGCCACCGACGCCACCTCACAAGTTTGATATCAGAATCTTTGATCACGATAGCATGGCTACTTCTGTAGCGGTGGTCATCGAGCGGCTCCGGTGTGGCGTGCCCAGTCTCGTTGGCGGTCGGCTTGCCGCGCTCGGGGTCGACGCTGACACCGATGTTTGATGAGAAGCTCATTGGCCGCACTGATCAGGAGATCCTTGCGCCGCATCCGTTGTGTAAACGCCCTCTCAGGTGGGAGCGGTTGCGTGCGCCGCCGTCGCCAGGGTCTACCCATCAGCAATGAGCGCAGAGATGACGAAGGCGGCCACGGGCGCCCGCTGCCA
>NZ_CAKJTP010000031.1:0-41788 GCF_917627335.1 Protofrankia sp. CiT1
CGTCCTGGTCCTCAGCCGGCGCGGCAGCGGAGGGGCGGGGGCGGTCATGCCGCGCCACGGCGCGTCCGCTCGACCGCACGCAGTTTCGCCGCGGCCGCTCGCGGGTTGGCCGCCACCTCATCCGGTGGCGGTGGCTCACCGCCGCGGGTGAGCCACCGCATCGTCGGGACAGCCTCCGGCGGGATCACTGGCAGGCCCGGCGGCGCATCAAGCCGTACCCTGGCCGCCAGCGCCCGCTTGACCATGCGGTCCTCCAGCGAATGGTAGGCAAGCACGACGAGCCTCCCCCCAACGGCGAGCGCGTCGAGAGCCGCGGGCAGGGCCCGCGCCAGCGCCTCGAGCTCGCCGTTGACCTCGATCCTCAACGCCTGGAACGTGCGCTTTGCCGGATTTCCCCCGGTACGCCGAGTAGCCGCCGGAATGCTCCGACGAACAAGGTCAACAAGTCGGGCCGACGAGGTGAACGGTTCACGAGCGCGTTCAGCGACCACAGCCGAGGCGATCCGGCGGGCGAACCGTTCCTCTCCGTACTCGCGCAGGACCCGGGCGAGTTCGTCGACACCGTAGGTGTTGACGACATCCGCAGCGGTCCGGCCCCTGGTCGGATCCATCCGCATGTCCAGCGGAGCGTCGCGGGAATAGCTGAATCCCCGCTCGTCGGAGTCGAGCTGCAACGAGGACACCCCGAGGTCGAACAGCACGCCGTGCACCTCGGCCAGGCCGAGCATGTCAAGAACGGCGGGCAGCTGGTCGTACACGGCGTGGACCAAGGTGACCCGGTCGTCTTCGGCCGCCAGCCGAGCACGGCTTTGCCCCAGCGCCTGCGGGTCACGGTCAAGGCCGACCAGACGGACATCGGGGGATGCGGCGAGCAGCGCGCTCGCATGACCCGCGAGTCCCACTGTGGCATCGATCACCACCGCCCCAGGCTCGCCCAGCGCGGGCGCCAACAGGGCGACAACACGGTCGGAGAGAACCGGGGTGTGCGTGGCGTCCACCTCGACCTCCTCGAACTGCTCGTGAACCTCGCGGCGGGCGGTCAACCGCGGCAATACCAAGCCACGGCAGGTGAAGATACGAAAAACAAAGATATAAATCACACAACTGACGAGCGACCTGCCTGAGCCCAGGTTGCACACATCGCAACCTGGCCCCGAAAGCACGGCATGTGCCCAGGTCCCGCCCCGCTCGCGTCACCGGACACCGGGGAAGTGACGTCCGGTGAAGAGCGGGGGGAGACCTCGGCGCACGCCCGTATCCCGTCTTCGCGTGCGTCCAGCACCGCGTCCCCTGAGGCCAAGGCCGCCACGCGAAGAAACATGATCACGCGCCCATTGGCCTCCTAGATGACGCCGGGCAGCACCTCCTCGGAAAGCGCGGCGAAGTTCTCCTCCTGGCTGGCGAGATAGGCGTCCCAACGGGACGCGTCCCAGATCTCCACCCGGGTGTTCGCGCCGTTCACCACGCAGTCGCGAGTGAGACCCGCGTAGGTCCGGAGCGCGGGTGGGATGGTGATCCGGCCCTGCCGGTCGGGAACGTCGTCCGATGCCGAGGAAAAGAAGACACGGCTGTAATCCCGAAGCGCCTTTGCCGTAACGGGAGCCGTCCGCAGGGACTCGCTGATCCGGGTGAACTCAACCATAGGGAACACGTAGAGACATCGCTCCTGCCCCTTGGTAATCACAAGCCCCCCTTCCAGCTCATCACGGAACTTCGCCGGCAGCGTGAGCCGGCCTTTGTCGTCGAGTCGTGGCGTGTGGCTACCGAGGAACATCGGCGCCCTCCTCGCCCAGACCCGAGAGGCTCAAGGCCAGCCAGTCCCGCTCTGGTTGGCCTGCGAGTGCGTCCGTCCCCCACTGCGCGCCACTGTACCCCACTCTCCCCCACCTGGAAGCCCTCCGACACTCCGGACACACCCCTCGAAGCCCACAAGCGCCGATGCGCATGGATCATGAATGCGAAGTCAATGTGGCCTTTGGCCAAACATGGCAAAAACACCTGCGAGTAACAGTCGTGGCAGCTACGATCGAATGCCGCCACGAATCAGTACGCTTTCCGGACATCGGTGGCCGGATGATTCTCCACGCATGAAGGCCATCGGCCGCATGGATGTCACACTCGTGGAGTGCCTGGGCCCGCCGGGCCCACCCTGCCGACTGACGCAGCTGACCTGAGGACGGAGACCGACGTGACGGTGACGGAGCCCGGCGTCATGCAGTGGCGCGAGCCGGGGACCGGCCTGCACCACCTCGCGGATGTCGCGACGCGAGTGGCCCAGTCCGTCGGGTCCGTCATAGACGGCAAGCCCGAAGTGGTCAGAACCGCGCTGATCGTACTGCTGGCCGGCGGCCACCTGCTCATCGAGGATGTGCCCGGTGTGGGGAAGACGATGCTCGCCAAGGCCCTCGCGCGTTCGATCGATGCCCGGGTCCGCCGTATCCAGTTCACCCCGGACCTGCTGCCCAGCGACGTCACCGGGGTGAGCGTCTACAACCAGGACACCCGGGATTTCGAGTTCCGGCCCGGTCCGGTGTTCGCCAACATCGTCGTCGGCGACGAGATCAACCGCGCCGCTCCCAAGGCGCAGTCGGCACTCCTGGAATGCATGGAGGAACACCAGGTCACCATCGATGGCGTGACCTACCACCTGGAGTCGCCGTTCATGGTCATAGCCACCCAGAACCCGATCGAGATGGAAGGCACCCATCCGCTGCCGGAAGCGCAGCGCGATCGTTTCACCGCGCGGGTGTCCATGGGCTACCCGTCGCCCGTGGCCGAACTTGCTATGATCAACAGCCATGGTACCGCCGAGCCACTGGACGGGATCAGCCCCGTCACCGACGCCGACGAGATCGCCAAACTGGTCACCCTGGTACGCGCGGTGCATGTGTCCGACGATGTGCGCCGCTACATCGTCGACCTCGTGACGGCCACCCGCCGGCATCCCGAGCTCATCCTGGGCGCCTCTCCCCGCGCGACGCTGCACGTCGTCAGGACCGCTCGGGCGCGGGCCGCCCTCGACGGCCGCGCGTTCGTTCTCCCCGACGACGTTCAGGCGATGGCCGCGCCAGTGCTCGCGCACCGGCTGCTGGTGAACCCCGATGTCGCGATGTCGGACGTATCCATAGCCGACGTCGCCTCCCGGATCATTACGGAGATCGTCGCGCGCGTCCCCATCCCACGCCTTGGGGCACGTCCACCGCACCGCGGCCGCTGATTTTCCGTGCTCGACTTCCTGGCGGCGATGCGCGCGCTGACCATCCGCGGGCTGTGCTTCGTGGCCACCGGGCTGGCCTGCTGCGCGCTGGCCGCGACCGTCGGCGAGGAGGACCTGCTCCGCGTCGGCATGCTGCTGTTGGCACTGCCGGTGTGCGCGGCGGCGTTCGTCTGCAAGACCCGCTACCGGCTCGCGTGCCACCGTCTTCTCGTTCCCGCTCGCGTGGCCGTGGGCGGCGCCGCGGCGGTCAGCATCCGGATCGACAACATGAGTGGACGTCCCTCCTCGGTGCTGCTGGTCGATGACGAGGTCCCAGACCGTCTTGGGCTCCGGGCCCGGTTCGTACTCGACCGGGTGGAGGCGGGGGGCGCCCGGTACCTCACCTACAAGCTTCGTCCTCAGCTTCGTGGCCGGTACCTGATCGGGCCGATGGCGATCCGGATCACGGATCCCTTTGGGCTCTGCGAGCTCACGCGGACGTTCCGCAGCCGCGACGAACTGATCGTGACCCCTCCGGTGGAGACTTTGCCCCTGGCCCGTCCGGGCAGCCACACCACGATCAGCACCCACCGCCGTCGGCGCGCATCCGCTACTGGTATAGACGACTTCTCCACTCGCCCTTACCACCCCGGCGACGACCTCCGGCGGGTTCACTGGCGGACCAGCGCCCGTACCGGCGAGTTGATGGTTCGCCAGGAAGAGAGCTTCCGCCCGAGCAACGCGGCCCTGTTCCTCGACACCCGGTCCGCTGTCTGGGCCGGTCAGGGGCCCATGTCCTCGTTCGAATGGGCTGTCGGCGCGGCTGCCTCGATCGCTGTGTACCTGACCGGGATGGGCAAGGCGGTACGGCTCATCTGTGACAACGCCCCGGCCCCGGCCGCGGCGAGGGGGTCGCGCAACCCGGCCGCGCTGTTGGACGAGCTCGCGGTCGTGAACACCACCGACACCCTTTCGACGCAGCGCGTGTACAGCCGTCTGCGGACCGCTGACAGCTCCATGGTGGTCGCGATCCTTGGACGTACCGATCCGGCGCAGGCCGTGGTCCTCGCCCGAGCGCGCCCGCGCGACGCCGCCGCGATCGTCCTGCTGGTCAACGTGGCGACCTGGGACGAGGGGGAGCGTTCCGCGAGCGGGACCGAAGGCCTGCAGGCGTGCCGCGCGGTCTTCCAGCGCCACGGCTGGACGGTGATCATCGCCAGGTATGGCGACAGGCTCACCGCGCTGTGGCCGGGAACGACCGGCAAGGGGCCAGCGCGGGGTGGCGGAACAGGCGCCGCCACACCCGAGCCGGCCGCGGGCGGCATGATCCACGACAGCCCGCGGACACCGGATCCGACCACCGGCGGACCCGGCGGGGACGCGGTCGCGGGCGGGAGCCCGACCTCGAAAGCAGTATCAGGACCGGTATCGGAACATGCGTCGAAGCCGGCGGCGGAACCGGGCCGCGCGCTGCCCATGGACACGCGGGCCGGGGCCGCGCTGTGACCTCCCGGCTCCAGCTCGTTCCCACTGCCGGGGCTGCGCTGGCGTCGCTGCTGTGCGCATCCGCGCTCGCGCCGTTGTTCGACGGCTTCTGGTGGTGGTTCGGCCCCGTGGTCGTGGCCACCGCGGTAGCTGTGGGCACGACCACGCTGGCACGGGCGCTACGGCTGGCCATCCCGGTAGGGATTGTGTCCGGGCTGCTCGGTCTTCTGATCACGGTCACGGCGTTGTACGCGCGTGAAACCGCCGTCGCCGGCCTGCTGCCGACCGGGCGGACGGTGGATGCGCTGCGTTCCCTGATCATAGCTGGCCGCGACGACGTCTCGCAGCTCGCCGCGCCGGTGCCGCAGCGTCCGGGCCTGGTGGTGCTGACCGTCATCGGTGTCTACTGCGTCGTACTGATCGTCGACTTGCTGGCGGTCACGATCCGGCGCCCGACGCTCGCCGGGCTTCCCCTGCTGGCGTTGTTCATGCTGCCCGCCACCGTGCTGCCACATGGTGTCGGAGTGGTTCCCTACCTGCTCGGCGCGATGGGATTCCTGCTCCTGCTCGTGATGGAGTGGAAGCAGACGGTCGAACGCTGGGGAAAGCCGATTACCGGCTCGGCGCAGGCCGCCCTACCGAACAACGCGAGGAGCCTCGCCGTTGGGATCGCCCTGTGCGCGGTGATGTGCGCGCTGGCCGTCCCGGCGGTCCTGCCATCCCTTGACGGGGTGGGACCGTTGGCGCGCCAACAGGGCGTCACCCGCTACACCGGCCCGGCTTCGGCGATCGTGCTACCGCCGCTCGTCTCGCTGTCCCAACAGCTGCATGCGAGCCAACCGACCACCCTGCTGTCGGTGCGCACGGCCACGCCCAGATACCTGCGACTCACCGCGCTGGAGCAGTTCGACGGACAGCGATTCACTCTCCGGTCACTGCGCGCCACCAGTGAGGCGAGGATCAGCGACGGCCTGCCCGCCCCGGACCGCAGCACCCGGGTCAGCACGGTGTCAGCGACAATCGACGTGTCGACGGTCCTGACGGAACGCTACCTTCCCCTTCCGGGCACCCCGAGCAGGATCGAAGGCCTTGCTTCTGGCAGTGACTGGCGGCTGTCCACCGACACCGGCACGGTCTTCAGCACCCGGACCACTACCGCCGGTGCGCACTACCAGGTGGAAGCCTCCACTCCCGATCCGCTCCCAAGCCAGCTCATGGCCTCCCCGCGGACCTTCCCAGCCGATATAAAGATCGACACGGAGCTGCCTCCCGGTACCGACCCGAGGGTCGAGAAGCTCGCCCGGGAGATAGCGGGGACCCGCGTGAACGCCTACCAGCAGGCCCTCGCGATCCAGAAGTACCTCCATGACACCACCTTCATCTACGATCTCAACGGCGCCCCGACCGCGCAGGACGGAGCCTTGACGGAGTTCCTGTTCAAAACCAGACGTGGCTACTGTGAGCAGTTCGCCTCCGCGATGACGGTGCTGCTGCGGACGCTCGGCATCCCAGCCCGGGTGGTGATCGGCTTTGTCCCGGGGGCCAGGCAGGCCGACGGCAGCTATCTGATCACTAACAGGGATGCGCACGCCTGGCCGGAGGCGTGGTTCGCCAGCGCCGGTTGGGTTTCCTTCGAGCCGACCCCCCGCACCGACGGAACCATCACCCCCACCTATGCCGCGGCCTCCGATCCGGCCGGCCAGGGCGCGAGTCCGTCGGCCACACCGTCAGCCACCACCCCGGGCGTGGCCCCCAGCACGGGCCCGGACACCGACGCCGTCCGGGACAGCACGCCAAGCCCAGAGCCGAAAGCTTCCGAAAAAACACGTTCCGCGGAAAGCCCCCTGCCGACGATCATCCGCTGGCTTTCCCGGACTCTGGCCGGGACAGGCATCGTCACGGTGCTGCTGTTGCCGGCGTTGGTGCGGGTCACGCGCCGTCGGCGCCGGCTCGCCACCGCTATGACAGGCGGCTCAGCCGATCACGCGGGAGCGGCAACCGCGGATGCCCGCGTGCACGCGGCCTGGGCCGAGCTCGCGGACCTGACATTCGATCTTGGGGTACCGCTGCGGCCCAACGAGTCGCCGCGGGCCAGTGCGCTGCGGCTGGCCGACCACATCGCTGCCAGCCCGGAGATTCGAGCGTCGGACGCCGAGGCGGCCCGAGCCGCGTTGCTCCGGATTGTCGAGGCGGAGGAACTCGCTCGCTACGCGCCGTCGGCAATAGCCGGTTCCAGCGCCAACGAAAAGATCGGACGCGACCTGCAACTGGTCGCACGACTGCTGCGAACGGCGGCACCACGCACTGACCGGGCACGCGCGGTACTTGCTCCACGGTCGGTGGTAGGGGCGCTGGGCGTGCTCGGCCGGACAGCCCGCCTGAAGTGACCCGCTGGAAGCCACCCAGCTGCTGATGGGCCCGCTCAGGCGTCAGCGGCCGTCCCGGTCCTCCCACCGGCGACGCCAGCGTTCCTCAAGACGCTCAGCCGCTGAGGCACGTGCTCGGCGACGTGAGGCTGCCGGATGACGACCGCTCAGCTCACCACCGCGGCCACCGATCCGGCGAAGATCCGCGGCACCACGTGACGCCGCGAACAGCATCAGCACGAAGCCGAGCACACCGAAGACAACGATCAACGGCGTCCGGTTGAGCACGACCCCGATGACCAGGACAACCAATCCGAACAGGAACAGGAGAACGCTGCGACGAACCCTGCGTAGCAGGTAGGTACGGGGATTCGTCGAGCGGACCGTGCTCGCGAACTTCGGATCGTCCTCGACGAGCGCGCGCTCGATCTGATCCAGCAGGCGCTGCTCGTTTTCCGAGAGCGGCATCGACGCTCCTCCCACGACCGGCAGGTCCGGCAGACGGAACCTGACACCCAAGAATAGGCATGACTGGGCGGGCGCGGTAGGCAACCAACCATGCCGAGACAGACCGATCGGTTCGTCCTGCCGTCAGTCCTCCCCCCGCCCATCCCGCCTCACGCCGGGAGGGGCCATCAGCGGCGCCGGCCGGATCGCGCCGACGCCGAAACGGCCACGCACGCGATCAAAGGCGCGCTCGGCACCGCGCGCCCGAAGCGGCACGCACCGAACACGAGCGGGTGCGTTCAGTCTCGGGAAGATCTGACCGGCCCGACAACCATAGCTGGCAGCGCCGCCTGTGACGGCAGACCCAATGTTGTTTCCACCGTCGTGAGAAAGATTTCGACCTGACGGGCCAAGTCATCGGCATCGCGGGTACCGACCACCGGTAGGCCCGCCTCGGCCGCCGCCCGCCTCGCCGCACCGGCGGCGAAGAACTGGGCCCACTCCGCCAGTTCAGGCGCCACCGTCGCAAGTAGCCGCCAGACGCTCACCGGCCGGCCACGGTGACCGGGACGGGCCTGAGCTCGATCAGCGAGGACGGCCGCGGCGGCACGCAACGCCGCCATATGGGCCAGCGCGTACCGCTGGCCGGGAAGCTGGGCGAGGCTCGCCTCGTCAAGGCCGTGACGCGCGGCCAGGAGCAGCTCGTCACGGGAACGGCGAGGCAGCCCCGCGACCGGGAGCACCGTTCGTACGCCAGAACGTTCCCGAGTCAGAGCAGGTGCGGCACATGCAGCGTGTTGGTCAACACTCCGCCGGCTCATGACCACTCCTTCCATGAATCGAACGCGTGTTCGTACTCTGAAAGGAGTAAACCCCGACCGGGGCAGGTCGTCAACATCGCCGGCCGCAACGGGCCGCCGGACGGAAGACGGCGGCCGTTTACCGCAGCGGCCGCGAACACGTTCCCGGCGGCTGAGCCGCTCGGCATCCATCGCGGCGGCCGGTGGTTATCAGCGCGCGAATCAGGCCGTGCCGCGCGGACCCGGCCGCCGGTGACGCGGAAAACAAGACCATAACCACACCACCGGCGGCCCTTACGCGGCCGCACAGACCTGGGCCGCCGGCTGCGGTGACGCGAAAGAACCGTGATCGTGCCGCCGTCGGCTCTTCACCAGCAGAAACCAGCCCAGCGTCAGAAGAACCAACGGGTCGTGAATACCTCCGCGCCGACGATGATCGTCGTCCACAAGCACCAGCGCGGTGCCGTCATGGGCGAACCGGATGAGACCGCCACCCCGGCTGCTCAGAAAGCCGCACTCAAAGACGGAACCGCGGGGAACGACCCAACGCACCGCACGGCTGCCCGGAAGTTCGACCGTACCGCCACCACCGCGGCGCGCCGACCGAAAAGCAACCAGCGGAATCGACGTAACGGGATCGAACACCCGTAGCCCACGGCCATCAGGATCAGCTTCCAACGCCAGCAGCCGGCCCTCGACCATCAGCTCAACCCGGCGGTGCTCATCCCAGTCCGCGAGAATCGCGGCGACGCGCCTGCCATCCGCGACCAGCACGACCTGGTCCGGTCTGCCGTCGACGGTGCCCAGCGCCACCTCATGCAGAAGTCCTGACCGTGCTGTCTCCTTCGTCGATGTGTCCATAATGATCGACATACCCTCCTGTTGCTCCTCGGCCCTCGGGCGAGCGGGCCTGATAGAACAAGCAGAACAAGCAGTCATCAACCAGTCGTACACATGCGATCAGAGCGAAAATTGATGTTCCGTTGACAAAAATACGGAATCAACCGCGGCAGCCGCGCGGACCGCGGACGAGAGAGCCCGCGATGCCTCGTATCGGTAACAGTCGCCCATCCGACTCGGCCCACGCACGCGAAGTGGTTGCGACAGCGGCACCCACGACGCACGCTGCGGTGGCGACCCAAAAACACCGGGCCAGCCCGCGCCAGCGAGCAATCTGATCACAGACGACACGATCCTCACCTCCCAGATACGCCGACAGCACGGCCGCGCCGTCGGCGGCCCGAAGAAGCGCGGCCCCCGGAATCAGGTATCCCCAGATATCGTAATCAGACGGGATCGGCGCGAGAAGGTCACATGCCAGACAAAGAGAACCTGCATTTCGCAATCCTCGGCCCCACCGAGGCCACCCGCGACGGCAATGTGATCATTCTTGGCGGAAAGCAACGGAAAACGCTGCTCACGGTCCTGCTGTTGAACGTCGACCAGATCGTCACAACCCACCGCCTGATCGAGGCGGTCTGGGACGGTCACCCCCCGGACCGGGCGTTGGCAACGCTGCGGACGCACATCAGCGAGCTGCGCCGCAGGCTCGACCCGGCCAGAGGCAGCCGGCTCCTCGTCCGCCACGGCTCGGGGTACTCGCTTCGGGTGAGCCCCGAGCAGATCGACGCCACCCGGGCCCGTACCCTGCTCGGGCAAGGCCGCCGCGCCGTCGAGGACGGAGATCCGGTCGCCGCGATCGCCCCGTTACAGGCCGCCCAGGGCCTGTGGCGGGGTCAGCCACTCACGGATGTCGCCGAGTACACCTTCGCCGCCGCCCACATCCAGCGCCTCGATGAGCTGCACCGCGATGTCCGGCGGACACGGATCTCCGCGGACCTCTCGCTGGGCCGCCACCGGGAGACCATCGGCGAGCTCCGGGCGCTGGTCACCCAGTACCCACACGACGACGGGCTACGCAAAGATCTCATCATCGCCCTGTACCGGGACAACCGGCTGGAAGATGCCACGCAGGCGTGCCGTGACGGGCTCGACGCCCTGCGTTCCCACGGTCTCGACTCGAGTCTGCTGCGCCGGCTGCAAGAGGATATTCTGCGGGAGGCGCCCAGTTTGAACTGGACACCGCCACGCGCGCTGGAACGCCCGGCGCCACCGAAACCGCCCTATCTCGGGGTGTACCAGCTGCCACCGGACGTCGCCGAGTTCACCGGCCGCGACACCATCCAGACCAAGATCCTCACTGCTCTGACCGACCCGGACGCGCTGGCCAAAGGCACCGTCGTCGTCGCCATCGCGGGTAAGCCGGGAGCGGGCAAGACCGCGCTGGCTGTTCACCTGGCCCATCAGGCCCGCGAGCACTTCCCCGACCCGAGCCTGTTCTTTGACCTACGGGGCAGCCTGCCGTCTCCGCTGGATCCGATCAAGGTACTGACTCGGCTTGTACAGGCGCTTGGAGTAACCAGAACCGCGGTGCCCACCGACCCGGACGACCTTGCCGAGTTGTACCACAGCATGCTCGTCAACCGGCGCATGATAATCGTCTTGGACAACGCCGCCAACGAAGCTCAGATCCGGCGCCTGCTGCCCGCCACTCCCGGCTGCGCGGTCATCGTCACCAGCCGCTCCGGCCTGCACAGCCTGGACGCCTATCACCGAACCATCGATGTCCTGTACCCGGCCGAAGCCGTCGCGCTGCTGGCGAAACTCACCAGCGACCAACGGGTCGAAGCCGAGCCCGAAGCCGCCCGCGACATCGCCGGGCTCTGCGGCTACCTGCCGATGGCGATCCAGATCGCCGGCCGTAAGATCGCCGCTCACCCGCACTGGAGGCTGGCCCGGGTAGCCAGCCGGCTCACTGGGGAGCGTGACCGGTTGTCCTGGCTGGAACTCGGTGACCTCGAGGTCCGGGCCAGCTTCGCGTTGAGTTACGTCGGCCGGCCCGAGGACGAGCGCCAGGCCTTCCGGCTCCTCGCCCTCCCCAACATGGTCGACTTCGCGCCCTGGGCCGCGGCGGCTCTGCTCGACATAGGCAGCGACGAGGCCGAGGACATCCTTGACCGGCTCGCCGACGCCCAGCTCCTGGAACGACGTGGCCCCGACCAGGCAGGGCAGACCCGCTACCGCTTCCACGATCTGATGCGGGTGTTCGCGCGAGAATGCCCGATCGGCCAGCGGCCACCCGATAATGGCTTTCCTCGCCGCGCCGGGGAGCTGGCGGAGCACGGTGACCTTTCCCCCGCTGGGGCACAGCCCACCAGGACAGCACAGCCCACCAGGACAGCACAGCCCACCGAGGAACAGCCCACCGCCGCGACAGCACCGGCTGAAGCCGGGCCGCTGAACACCGTCGGCGACGAACTGCGCCCCGCCCTGACCAGGCTGCTCTCGGCCTACCTGACCGTCATCGACCGCGCGACCGCGGTCTTCTCGCCGGGTAGGTCACTGACGATCGACAACCCGGTCGCGCGTTCCACGTCAGCGGACGACATCGTCTCCGCGCTGGCCGCGGGGCCGCTGGTATGGTTCGGCATCGAGCGGATCAACCTTCACCTCCTGATCGAGCAGGCATCCGCGCGGGAACTCGACGAGATGACGTGGCGGCTGGCCGCGGCGGCCGCCCGGTTCTACGAGTTCAACGGCTACTGGGACGACTGGGATCGGACGCACGGTCTGGGCCTGACGGCGGCTCGCCGGGCAGGCGACCCACTCGCTGAGGCCATCATGTTGTGCGGTCTCGGCGACCGGAACATCCTCCTCGCTTTCGAGGAGGCGTTCTGGCGTCTGAGCGCCTCCGGCACCGACCCGGACGACCAGCCCGCGGTCGACGCGAACAGCGCGGCACGCGACCACCTCGATCTCGCCACTGAACGCTTCACCCGTAGTTACGAAATCTTCACTGCCATCGATCACGCTTTCGGCGAGGCACGCAGCCTGCACGGGCTCGCCGATGCCTGCCGCGGCAAGGGCCGGTTCGACGAGGCGACGGAGCTCTTCGACCGCGCGCTGCAACTGTTCCGCCGCTCCAACAGCCCGGCCGCGGAGGCCGAGACGCTGGTGTGCCTGGCAATGTGCCACGGCAACCGCCAGGAGCTCTCCGAGGCCGTCACCTGCCTGTCGACGAGCCTGTCCATCGCGCGGGATCTCGACAACCGGCCGCTGCAGGCATACGCGCTGCGCCGCCTCGGTGACCTCTACCGCAGCCAGACGCGGTTGGAACGCGCGCTCGCCGCGTACAACGAATCCCTGACGCTGCTCGCGGCCCTGCCCGACCCGCTGTGGGAACCGCGCGTCCTGATCCGCCGCGGGGACATGCTCGCGCAGATGGACGACATCGCCAGCGCCCGACGATCCTGGCAACAGGGCATCAACCTGCTACGCCAGACCCGCTCCGCGGAACTCGCCGTCGCGGAACAGCGGCTGTCCTCAACCATGCCCGCCAAGCCCGCCCAGTTCGGCGGCGGCAGGCTGCTCGGCGGCTTCGACCCTGAGTACTTCATCAGCCGTGCCGCCGCCAGCCGGCGGATCGTACAGGTCCTGAACACGTGGACCGACCTGGTCACCACCCTGCATGAGCAGGCGTTCGCAACGGCTGTGAACAGCGCGTTGAACGGCGGTGCGCTCGTGCAGATCCTCCTGCTCGACCCGGACTCGCCCGCTGCCGCGCAACGCGAGGAGGATCTGGACCGCACCATCAACGTCCCCGAGGCCATCCGGGACAACCTGCGCCGGCTCGACGCGATCCGAACGGGCCTGGACCCAGGCCTTAGACACCGAATGTCCGTGCGTGTATACACCGAGCAGCCGCTGACAAGTTACCATCGATGGGACAATGGGGCCATTGTATCGACATATCCGGTTGGTCGCTCTTCAGCGGTTTCCACCCAGCACGAGACGACCATCGACTCCACGCTCGTCCAGTTCATCGAAGAACGCTTCGCCGCCCTGTGGCGCCCGGAGGTCAGCATCAGCCTTGATGACTACCTGAAGCTGCCGCTGTTGATTGGTTCGTGCACGGACGGCCCCCTGGAACTGACCGTGCGGTACGTACGAACCGAGGGCGCGGTCTACCTGGCCGATGACACGCTGGCCCGGCTGGTTCGCGCCAGCGGCCCGGATGGCCTCCTCACGCAGGTCACGGGGAACCGCCATCCCCTGCTGCCGCTGGGAAGATGCCGTGCGCTTCTCTGTCGCGACGACCCATCCCGGGTCAGGGCGTTCTTCGCGCAGAAATACGGCGTGGAGCACGATGCTGTCCTGCGCCTGTCACCACTGCGGCCAACGGACCCCACGGCGATACGGTTGTGACCGTGGGAGATGGCGATGCTACCGCGGCACACGCCTGCCCCCTGGTGATCATCGACCTGTGGGGGGTACGGCCCCGCCATGTTCCGCACGCGGCCGCGAGGATGGCGCTGGACCGCCGGCACTTGCGGCGCACAACCGGTCTCGTCTTCGCCAGGTCCCTCGGCACCGGACGCGGCCGGACGTTCGGTCCGCGCGACGCCGACGTGCTGCGCTGGGCTGTGCTGACCGTCTGGGCTTCCGCGCGGGAAGCGGCCTCGTTCGAACGGTCCGCCATGATCGGCGCATGGTCCGCCATTGCCTACGAACGGTGGCGAGCCGAGCTCCACCCGTTGTCGTCCCGGGGACGATGGGCCCGTCAGCGTCCGTTCGGTGACCCGGTGACGCAGCCCGCGGGCCTGGCGCGGCCAGCCGGCCCGATCGCGGCGATCACCAGAGCCAGGCTGTCGTTGCGGCGGGCGCCCGCTTTCTGGCGGTCGGTGCCGCCGGTGGCCGAGGACCTCACCCGTTGCGAAGGCCTGCGGTTCGCGGTGGGGATCGGCGAGGCGCCACTCGGCCTACAGGGAACATTCAGCGTCTGGGACGACGCTGACGCGTTACGCCGGTTCGCCTATGGCAGCCCGGCCCATACCGACGTCGTACGGCGCACCTTTGAACACGGCTGGTACAAAGAAGAGCTCTTCGCGCGTTTCGCCGTCCTGCGTACCCACGGAACGGTGAACGGATGTGACCCGCTGGCACGATCCGGCCGAACACCTTCCAGCGCCGATCTCTAAGCAGCGTAAGCAGCGCGGACCGCGGGGCTGGCAGTGGCGGCGGCCACCACGACCATCCCCGCGGTTAAACACTCATTGAAGATCGCGAGGCACAGTGGAAGTTATGCCAAACTCAGCTTCCGCCTGAGCCCGGCGCACAACACAAGACACAACAAGAACCGCTCATCACACACGAGACCATAAACGCGCCTTTTGGCGGCCATGTTTCGCCTGATCTTGCCAGCCGAATGGAAACAGGAATGTCCACATCCGCCGAGCCCGGCATATACTTCCGCTCGCACCGGCCCCGTCCCACCCGCCGGATCCTCGTGGCGACCGGGGTGGGCGAATCCACCCGGTTGTCCCTGACCTCGCTCCCGCTGGTGTGGCTGCGAGCGGACCTCGCAGCCACACCAGCGGCGCTGTCCGGGGCGTTGTCGACGCTGCGGCCCCACACCCTGGTCGTCGGCGCCAACCCCGTCGACGCGAGCACGATAGCCGCTTGGGCGACGGCAGTCCGGGCACAGAATGATCACAACAAACTTCTGATCATTCGTCGCGGAACCTCGCTCGCGGCAATCGACTGTGACGCCGCGGCCCGTCACGACGTCACGGTTGTCAACACTCCCGAGGTCAACGCCCGCCACATCGCCCGTTTTGTCGTCGACGCGCTGCTGATCGCGCAGGCCAGCCCGGCCGGGCTGGCCACCCCGCTGACAGTCGGCCTGATCGGAGCCGGCTCGATAAACGGGCGGGTCGCGCGGGCCGCCGCCGCTCAAGGCCATCGGATTCTTGTCCACACACCGTCCCTGGCTGCTGATCCGCAGGCCCGGGTGAGCTGGCTGGCCGAACATGTGCTGACGGCTGCGGCCGTCACCTTCGCCCCCGACATCGACACTGTTTTCGCAGGCTCTGACCTGCTCAGTGTCGCGGTACCGCTGACCGTCGGCGGCGCGCACCCGACCCGCGGCCTGGTCGGCGCGGAACAGGTTAAGACGTTCATCGGCAGCCGGATCGTAACGATCTGCGAACCTGACGTTCTCACCGAGGACGCGGTCACAGATGCTTACGCCAGACGCGAGCTGACCGTCGTCATCGACAACGCGCCTGGGCTGATCGACCCGCTCCGCCGGCAGATCCTGGATCGCTTCCCGGACAGCACGGTCCTGCGGCCGGGCTTCACCCTCAGCTCAGCGGCGATGCGCATGCCCGGCTGCGCCGAAGATCTCGACCAGGCGGTTCTCACCGTCGTCGCCAGCAGCGAGATTGCCGATCTGGTCACCGGCCTGGACAGCAACCTGGACACCGAGAGCGCCCGCGAACCGCTGGCCGATCGTCGCGCGCACAACCCGCGTCACCATCGGAGCGATCCCGCCGAAACTGTGATCATCGGCGGTGGGATCGTCGGGCTGACCATCGCGCTGAGCCTGCACACGGCCGGATGGCGCAATCTGCGGGTACTGGACGCGGCCCCGGCCGACCACACTGACCCGAAGCGGCAGGGCACGACCTACGGCGGAACCGACGGACGCCACCTGTCGCTGACCGAGACGGTTCCACACGCTGACGCGTCCCGGCGCACGGTTCTCGCCCGTCCACCCCGGGACGGCGGATGGCAGCTACGTGACCCACTCACCCTCAGTGATACTGAGCGTGAGTGGGTGGCGGCTTTCGAGGGCTTTACCGACCGTCCGGGCCTGCGTGCGCTCACAGCTGATCTCGCGATCGGTATCAACCGGCTCGGCCTGCGCGGCTGGGAGACGTTGTTCGCCCGCTATCCGCACGCCTTCGAGCGGCTGCGCCGGGATGCTCGGCTGCCCCGCTGCTACCTGTCCGCGGCTGATCTCGCCGCCGGGACGCGGCTGCAGACCGCAATCGACGCCGCGGCCAGCGTCCTGAGCCCGGACGAGATCGCGCTGCGCTGGCCCGCGCTCGTGACAGCCGCCGGCGGCCTGACCGAAGACCCGAATCAGCCGCCCCCCGCGGCCATCCACGGCGCAGTCGAAGTCGACGGGTACGCCGTCAACATCCACCAGCTTGCCGACGCCGTCCGCGATCTCGTTGTGGCTGTCGGCGTGCCCGTGCATGCCGGCAGCCCGGTGCGCTGTCTGCGCCAGGTCGGGAACGGCGATTCGGGCCACGGCCGTGAGAGCCACCCGAACGAGGTGGAACTCGTCCTCAGCGATGGTACGACCAGACGGGCCGGCACCGTCATCGTCACGGTCGGCGGGCGTGACCTGGTCGCCCTTGTGGGTGCGGACGCGGCATCGTCTGGAACGGTCCAGCACGTCCTCGGAGTTTCGCTGACGATGCCCAATCCCGGTCTGCGGCACGCCCTGAAGGTGCACGCGCCGGACCCTGTCGGGGTCGTCAACATCACCTTGTCTCCGGACTCCGCCGTGATACACGCCAGCGGGGGATTCGGCTATCTGGGCCTCGCCCGCCCGCGGGCGGGCGATCCGCGAGTCGCGGAACTGATGGCGGCGCTGGAGGAGACCGTCGGGCGGCTGCTTGCCCGGCCGCCCGGCGCAGCCGGGCCGCATCCGGTCCTCGACCGCCGCACCTGTGAACGCCCGATGACCCCAGACGGCCTCCCGGTGCTGGAGGCCGTGGACGCCTTCGGCGGGCGAGTCGTGGTGGCCGCCGGGACGAACGCGGGCGGCACCGTACAGGCGCCGGCCCTCGCCATCCTGGTCGAGGATCTGCTCAACGGCGGACCCGGCGGCGTTCACCTGGCGCTGCGTCCTGACCGGACCAGCCTACGGAGCACGCGGGTACCGGTGCCCACCTGAGCTGGCTCGGCGACGCCGCGGGCACCCGTTATTGTCGAGCACCTCAGATGGTGTACGAGACGGACACGCCCCGCGAGTGGTCAGCCCACGGCTGACCGATCAACATGGTGCGTGGTGAGGACAAGTGCGCGAGGGAGGCAAGCTTGATGGAGAACATCGGGCTGGTCCGCTGGACACCCGCGCGGATGCGTGCCCGGCTGACCGACGTCATCGGCGTCTACAAGGCCGCCTTCCTGGACGTCCACGAGCCTGATCCGGCGCGTGCGGCGATCGAGCGGACCATGCATGCCCGCCGGCACGCTGAGCGTCGGGATCTACGCGCGGTGGCGGCGCTGCTGCCGGACGACCGTCTGATCGGTTTCACCTATGCCCTGCCCGGGCAGAAGGGCCAGTGGTGGCACGACGTCGTCAGTGACGCGCTGCCCCCCGAGGACGCCGTGCGGTGGCTCGGGGACTGTCTGGAGATCGTCGAATTCCACGTCCTGCCGGAGTTCCAGGGGCAGGGGGTGGGGCGCGAACTGATGCGGGAACTGTTGCGGGACGCGCCACAGCGCACGGCCGCGCTGTCGGCGCTGGAACTTCCTGACAGCCGTGCCCGGCGGCTGTATGCCAGCGAGGGTTTTGTGCCGCTGTTGTCGAACTTCCAGTTCCCGGGAAGCTGGGTCGAATACGCGGTGCTGGGTAAACACCTCACGCCCACCGAGCCCGGCCAGGAAGGAGAGTCCCGGTCCCGCAAGGCTGAACCGCGCACGGGCCGGGCTCACGGCGCCAACGGCCCGCGGGTACGTGCCGTCTGATCCGGCCTGTGTTCGGCCTTGCGTTCCGGAAGGCCCGGCACGGCGGAGCACCCTCGTGCCGTCTTCGGCGTCTCGGCCCGCGCGGGCCCGCCACGACAGGTCCCGATACCCGAGACCTGTCGTGGCGGGCCTTCTCCCGTGGGCCTTCGCGGCTGCCACCGTCGCCGCCCAGATCCCGTATCCCCTGGTCACGAACGCCGGAAAACACGATCTCACAGTAACGTCGGTGTTGCTTTTCACCACGGCCTCGGTTATCCACGCGGTCCGTACCCGCGGCGCCGGATGGGCTGCCCGCATGGTCATGGTGAGCGTCGGTGGTGGTCTGGCCGCCGAGATCGCCGGGGTCCACACCGGCCTCGTCTTCGGCCGCTACAGCTACACCGGCACCCTCGGGCCGGCCGTCGGCGGAGTACCCGTGGTGATCCCGTTGGCCTGGACGATGATGGCCTACCCAGCCTTCACGCTGGGACGCTACACCGCCCTGCGACTTGCCGAGTCACGTGGTCGTGACGCCGCGGGCCCCGGAGCGCACCCAAGCGCCATGATCACCGCCCTGCTGGGAGGCCTGCTCCTGACAGCCTGGGATCTCTATCTGGACCCGCAGATGGTGGCCGCCGGCTACTGGCGATGGTCGGGCGACGGGCCCGCCCTCAACGGCATTCCGCTGTCGAACACGGCCGGCTGGCTGGTCGTGGGCACTCTGATCACAGGAAGCCTGGCCCTGATACCGCGACGGCGGGCCATCCCGGCTGACCGGTTCCCCGACCACCTGCCGATCTTCATGATCGGATGGACCTATGCCTCGTCGTTGCTCGCGAACCTGGTGTTCTTCGACCGTCCTGGTGTGGCGTTCGCCGGTGGCGTCGGCATGGGGACGCTGCTCGCCGGTACGGCAACCGCGGCCGTGGCAACGCGCCGGCAGCACCGGCGGGCCTCGTGACCTCCCGGCGACCGGCCCTGGGCCGGCGTTCACGGCCGGCACGGCCGGGCCGCTGGGCGCGGCTGTCACTGCTTACAGGCACGGTCGCCGCGGGCGTGCTCACCGTGCACACCGCGGTGAACGCCCGTCTGTTGCGGGTCGCGCCGGGCGCCCAGCCGGTGACCGAGCTGGTGAGTGTGTTGCTGCCGGCACGCGACGAAGCCGGACAGGTGACCGCGTGCCTGTCCGCGGTGCTGGCCTCGGTCGCGCTCCCCCACCTTGAAGTGATCGTCTATGACGACGCCTCCACCGACAGCACCGCCGAGGCGGTGGGCAGGGCGGCCGAGGGTGACCCCCGCGTCCGGATCATTCACGGCGGCACGCTGCCGGCCGGCTGGCTCGGCAAACCGCACGCGTGCGCCAGGCTCGCCGATGAGGCGCGGGGGAGCGTCCTGGTGTTCATCGACGCGGACGTCACCGTCGCCCCGGACGGGATCGCCCGGACGGTCGGGCTGCTGCGCGCGAGCGGTCTCGGCCTTGTCTCGCCCTACCCCCGCCAGGACGCTCGAACGGTCGCGGAACGGCTGGTCCAGCCACTCCTGCAGTGGTCGTGGCTGGCGTTGCTGCCGCTGCGGCTGGCTGAACAGTCCTTGCGTCCGTCGTTGTCCGCGGCAAACGGGCAGCTCCTGTGCGTCGACACGACCGTTTATCACCAGGCCGGTGGACATACCAGCGTCCGTGGCCATGTGCTCGAGGACATAGCGCTGCTGCGCGCGCTGAAGGCGGCGGGAGCGCGCGGGGTTGTCACGGACGGGACGGACATCGCCCGGACCCGGATGTACCACGGCTGGCCGCAGCTACGCGACGGCTACGCGAAGTCGCTGTGGGCCGGCGGCGGAAGCATCCGCGCAAGTGCCGGCCAGGTCGGCATACTGGCCTGGCTCTTCGTGCTCCCGGCCGTTGCCATGCTGCGCGGTTCCCGGACAGGTCTCGCCGGCTATGCGCTGGGAGTGGCTGGACGAGTGATCGCGGCACGGCGCACCGGCGGCCGGAGCTGGCCCGACGCCCTGGCGCACCCGCTGTCCATCTGCGTGTTCGGCTACCTGACCGCGCTGTCCTGGGCACAGCGGCTACGCGGCACCGCCACCTGGAAGGGCCGTCCCGTCTGAGAGCGTGTTTGAGATCGTCATTCCGGCTCACCGCGCCCAGGTGCCCCCTGGCCGCGTTGTCGGCCAAACCGATACAACTCATCCGGTATCGCTTCGGCCTTCCGCCTTGCCAGGGGGCGCCTGGACGCGGCTCACTGATCGAAAGCCCGATCTCAAACACACTCTGACCGATGAAAACCGGCCGTACAGCCGATGAACGGAACACGATGGCATACCGGCGGGCGTATCCGGCCGCTACGGCCCACTTCGTGCGTGAGGTCCGATTCCCTGTCTCCTCCGACGCTGGTCGGCCGCTGCCCCGTTCCAGGTCGACCGGGGTCACGCGGCCGCGAGTCGACCTCGGCCTTCGGATGCCTCGCGGCCAATCGTCATCGATACCCAGCGGAACCAGCCGATCTTCAAACCGTGGATGGTACGAGACTGCGCGGACATGAAGATCGAGTTCGTCGGAATGACCTTGAAGAACGCACCGAGCATCGTCACCGCCGCATTCATGAATCCCGGTGGCGCGCGGGCTGATCTCACCTACACGCCGGCCGGTAGCGAACAGCCCGGGGAGGTCGCCTATGGCGAGCCCTTCACCGTTCAGCCGGTCAACAACCCGCTCACCGTGATGACCATCGGCGGCGGCGCCATCAAACGTGTGCTGGAACAGCGGGGCAGGACCAACCGGATCCTCCAACCAGCCGGAATCACCTACAATTACAGCGGCGGCGCACCCGTCGGCTCGACGGTAAGCAACGTGGCCATCGGCGGATAGCCGCTGAATCCCGCGACTTCCTGCCGGATCACCGAAACCTGATGTTGGCGACACGAACGCGGAACAGCGGGCTCCGCTCATCCCAGCCCCCGTACCATGACGAGAAAAATTCGGTGTGGTAACTATTTTTCGTGGCGGCTGGAGGTGTCGTGGCCCACGCAGCGCTCCGGGTGCGTTCATGCTGGTCTTATGCAAGCCTCGCTGGTCGATTGAGGGGAAACATATGGACGTGGCAATACGGCTGCTGGGAAGCGCCACGGACGATCTCCGGTCGTTGCAGGCCTGGCTGGTCGCGGAAGACGAGTTACGCGGCCGGGTGGAGTCCATCGAACAGACACCGGCTCCAGGCCAGCTGGGGTCGGCCCTCGATACGCTGATCGTCGCGCTGGGTCCGGGCGGTGCCGTATCGGTGCTGCTCGCAGGCCTGATCTCCTGGATTCGGAGCCGGCACAGCGATGTGGATATCACCGTGGAACGGCGGGACGGCCATACCACGATCCGGCTGTCGGCACGGCGGATACGGGAGCTGAACGCCGCCAGCCTCCGGGACGAGATCGACCAGCTCGGCCAGGCACTCAGCGGCCAGGCACTCAGCGGGCCGCTCCCCCCGGTGGCGAGCGATGACCCGAGCCTGCCCGTGGGTCCCCGCCGCGGCCAGCCCGGCGCGAACCGCGCACCGTGACCGGGCTGGCCAATCCGGGGGTGCGGGTGCTGCTCGTCGGTACCAGCATGCACGAGCCGGGGTCACGGCTGCCCGATGTTCCCGCGGTCACCCGTACCGTCACCGACCTCGCGCGGTGCCTGACAGACCGCTGCGGCCTGCCCAAGCCGGGGCTGCGCACGCTGGTCGACCCGGCCGACCCGATCGTGTTCGACCGTGCGGTCAGCGCCGCGGCCCGGGAGGCCAGCGACGTCCTGCTCGTCTACTACGTCGGCCACGGGCTGCTCAGCCCGGACGGCGAGCTGCACCTGGCCACCGCCGCCTCGCTCGACCTGACCCGGCCACCGGCGCCGCATTACCAGGCCCTTCCCTACCGCACCCTCCGTGACACCCTCGCCAACTGCCGGGCGCGGACGGTGGTGGTCGTGCTGGACTGCTGTTTTGCCGGCCGGGCATCGGCTGCGCTGCTCACCGGCACCGATGACGTGTTCGCGATGACCGCCGTCCGCGACAGCTACCTGCTCACCGCCGCCGCACCCGAGGAGGCGGCCCTGGCGCTGCCGGGCGAGCGGCACACCGCGTTCACCGGCGCGCTGATCGACCTCCTGACCAGGGGTGACCCGACCGGCCCGCCGCGGCTCACCCTCGAACGCGCCTACCGTTATCTCGCCCGTGCCCTGCCCGCCGCCGGCCGGCCGGAACCGCGCCGCAACGCCGGCGGCAGAGCCGGTGATCTCATGCTCACCGACAATCGGGCTTACCGGCCGCCCCCGCCCGCACGCCGCCCTGGCCAGCCCGGCGACGATCAGGAAACAGTCCGGCCCGACAGCCACACCGACACCGATCCGGTCGAAGACATCTGCCCCTACCGGGGCCTGGAGGCCTACGGCCCGAACGACGCACGATTCTTCTTCGGCCGTGACACGCTCACCGCCACGCTGCTGGCGCGGCTCACCGACCGGCTCACCGATCCCCAACCGGTGATGGTGGTGGGGGCCTCCGGCTCGGGCAAATCGTCGCTGCTACGCGCCGGGCTCATCCCGGCGGTACGTGCCGGCAAGCTGGATGTACCCGGATCATGGGAATGGCCGTGCCATATCATCACCCCGGGTTCGGACCCGCTCGCCGAGCTGGCCTCGCTGCTGGCCCGCGCCACTGGCAGCCAGCCGGAGGCTGTTCGTGCTCTCCTGGCAGATGATCCACAACGGGCGGCTGATCTCACGGAGAGCGCTGTTGATGCCGCGATGCCCGCCGATACCGGCTACACCGCCGAGCCGGGGGCGACGGCCGGCGCCGCCGCGCCGACGCCGCGGATGCTGTTGGTCGTCGACCAGTTCGAGGAGCTGTTCACCAACGACATCCCCGCCACCGACCAGCAGGCCTTCGTCCGGGCACTCACCGCCGCCGGCACCCCCCGGAACAACATCCCGCCTCCTGCCCTTGTCGTCATCGGGATGCGCGCGGACTTCTACGGCCGCGCCACGGAGCACCCCGAACTCGTCGGCGGGCTGAGCGACGGCCAGGTCCCCGTCGGGCCGATGACCCGCGCCGACCTCATCGACGTCATCCGCCGCCCCGCGCAGGAAGTCGGGCTCGATCTCGAAGCCGGCCTCGTGGAGGTTCTCCTGCGAGACCTCGGTGTCGGCGTAGCCATGGACGGCGTCGGACCCGGCCGCGTCCACGGCGTCAGCGTCCTGCCGCTGCTGTCCTATGCGTTGCTGACCACCTGGCAGCACCGTGACGACCGGTTGCTTACCGCCGCGGGCTACGCCGCGACGGGCGGCATTGACAACGCCGTCGCCACCACCGCCGAACGGGTCTATGCCGCGCTTGACAAGGCCGGCCAGGCCGCGGCCCACTGGCTGCTGCTCCGCCTCGTGCACGTCAGTGCCGACGGAGGTGAGGACACCCGACGTCCGGCGTTCCCGCGCTGAACTGATCGCCGACTACCCGGACGGGAGCGCCGTCGAAGCGGTGCTCGACGCGTTCGCCACCGAAAAGGCCCGCCTGCTCACCATCGGCCAGGATACCGTGCAGATCACGCACGAAGCGCTGCTGCATGCCTGGCCAACCCTACGTTCCTGGATCGACACCGACCGGTCCGCCCTCGTCGTCGAACAAAGCCTCAGCGACGACGCCAAGACCTGGCGGGACAGCGGCAATGACCCCGACCTGCTCTACCGCGGCACCCGGCTGGCCCTGGCCCGCGAGCGGGTCGAGACCTCCGGCCGGCACGACAGCCTCGCCCCGGCCGCCCGGAGCTTTCTCGCTGCCAGCATCGACGCCGACAACGCCCGTGCCGAGGCTGAACGCCGCCGAGCGCGCCGGACCATGCTGTTCGCCATCACCAGCACCGCCTTGTTGATTCTGACGCTGGTCGGAGCCGGCGTGGCCGTCATCAACCAACGAGACGCCAGATCCCAACAGCAAATCGCAACCGCCCGGCAGCTCATCGCGCAAGCCGACGCCATTCGAGCCGTCGACCCCCGCGTCGCTCTGCAACTTGCCGTTGCGGCCTATCGCATCCACCCGAGCGACGAAACCCATTCTGGTCTGCTCAGCACACTCACCGCCATGCGCTACCGAGGAGCTCTTCGCAACGACAGCGGCACTGTGTCATCTGTTGCTTTTGCCTCGGACGGACAGACACTGGCCACCGGCGGCAGCGACGGCAGCATACTTCTGTGGGAACTCCCCGGCCAGCACGGCGCCGACGCATACGGACAGCCCTTCCCCGGGCAGCCCCATGCATTCGGCAGGCCTTTCAGCAAACAACGCAGTGTGGTTTCCGTGGCTTTCGCCCCGGACGGACGGACGCTGGCCACCGGCGGCGGCGACGGCACCACGGTTCTGTGGGATGTCACCGACCATGCCAATGCCCATGCCCTCGGGGAGCCGTTGGCCGGAAGCGGCGGCA
Source organism: Protofrankia sp. CiT1 (assembly GCF_917627335.1). Lineage (NCBI taxonomy): Bacteria > Bacillati > Actinomycetota > Actinomycetes > Frankiales > Frankiaceae > Protofrankia > Protofrankia sp. CiT1. Next base: position 24,327 of record NZ_CAKJTP010000031.1, read on the forward strand.
GCGCGGTATCAGTGGCCTTCGCACCGGCCGGGCAAACCCTGGCCATCGGCGACGGCGACGGCACGCCGCACCTCTGGGACGTCATCGACCGTGCCCACCCCCGCTGGCTCAACCCCGAACAGGAGCGGACCGCTCATTCCGGGCCGGTGACCTCGGTAGCATTCGCGCCCGACGGGCAGACGCTGGCTACCACCAGCGGTGACGGCAGCGCGGTCCGCTGGGACGTCCGCGACCGAAGCCATCCCCGCCGGGACGGGCCGCTGCTGGCCGGCCACCAAGAGCCGGCGTATTCCGCGGCGTTCACGTCCAACGGACGCATACTGGCTACCGGCAGCGATGGTATCGTCTCCCTCTGGGACATCACCGATCCCACTCAGGCACGGCTCGAACAGGCGATAGCCGGTCACCGAGGGCCTGTGGCCTCGGTGGCATTCGCGCCCGACGGGCACACACTGGCTACCACCAGCGGTGACGGCAGCGCCTTTCTCTGGGATCTCACCAACCGGCCGGAGAGGCTCGGCCCGCCTTTGGGCCATCACACTCCGGTGACCGAGGTGTTTTTCGATGGGAACACCCTCGTCGGCCGCGGCTCGGACGGCTCCGATATCGGCTGGGACATCACGGACCGGACGCGGCCCCAACAACTCGAAGCACCCCCGGCTGGCTACCGTGACCGGACGCTGTCTCTCGCCCTGTCGCCGTCCGGGAGAACCCGTGCCATCGGCGGCGATCCAGACGGCAACGTGACTTTGGAAGACGTCACGGACAGAGACCATCCACGGCAACTCGGCCAGCCCCTCACCGGTCACCGAACAGCGGTGACCGCCGCGGCTTTCGCGCCCGGCGAGCATACGCTGGCCACTGCCAGCAGCGACGGTATGGTGATTCTCTGGGATGTCGCCGACCGGAGCCGGCCGCGACGACTCGGCCAGCCCCTCACCGATCATCTCAAATCAGTGACCTCGGTGGCCTTCGCGCCCGACGGACACACACTGGCCACCGGCAGCAGCGACCACACTGTCATCCTTTGGGATGTCGCCGACCGGAGCCGGCCGCGACGACTCGGCCAGCCCCTCACCGATCATCTCAAATCAGTGACCTCGGTGGCCTTCGCGCCCGACGGACACACACTGGCCACCGGCAGCAGCGACGGTACGGCCATCTTGTGGGATCTCACGAGTCTCGACGACCTCCGGAAATACGCGGTACACCATGCGTGCGCCATCGCGGGAGGAAGTCTCGACAGGGACGAGTGGGCCCGCTACATTCCGGTGCTGCCGTACCGGGAAACCTGCCCTACCGGACAGGCCAGTTAACGTGGCTTCATTTTCTCATCTTTGCTCGCACACCTGGTCCCAGCCGGGAGAAAGCTGTTCAGAACCACTCCTGCGCGGACCAGGGAACCTGATCGAGAGCCGGAGGAAAATGCAGATGAAACGCATCTTCACTGGACTGGTGGCAGTTTTCTTTACCCTTTCAACAGCCGGTTGCCACTCGTCCGTCAATAATAGTGAGGACTCCACCAGGACACTGATTTTCACAGCGGTTCCCAGCCGCCCCTCCGGACCCCTGGAGGAATCCTTCCGGCCGATTCTCAGATTGCTTGAGGAAGAGACCGGCAGGAAGATCCGGTTTCAGGCCGCGCCGGACTACGCGACGGTCATCGAAGGTGTCCGCACCGGGCAGGTCGACATAGCCGAGATGGGACCGTTCTCCTATGTGCGCGTCAAGCGGCTGGGTACCCAGGCCACTGCCGTGGCGGCCCGGGTGGTCGAGAAGGGAGACATCCCGGGATACTATTCCTATGGCATCACACGTGCGGATTCACCAATCACCTCTCTCGCCGGCTTCCGTGGCAAAAAGGTCTGTTTCGTCGACAAAAACTCCGCCTCTGGATATCTGTACCCAAAAGCCGCGCTACTAAAAAACGGTATCTCGCCGGAAAATGATCTCACGGCGATCTTTACCCGTAGTCACGACTCCTCGGTAGAAGCGGTATCCAACGGGCAGTGCGACGCCGGATTCGCCTACGATTCAGTAGTTAATCATCGGCTGCTCGAGGAGGGGCAACTCAAGCCCGGCGAGATCAAAATCCTATGGAAATCCGAGGAAATTCCCGGCGGCCCACTGGTGATCAATAACAGTCTGCCAGTGGCACTACGCGGAAAAATAATCACAGCATTGCAACAGAAAGCCAACGCCGACTACCTGCGGTCAAAGGGGTTCTGCGAGGGCCAGTGTGCCATCACCGACGGATATGCGTACGGTTTCGGACCTGTCACCGACGCCAACTACGACAGCGTACGCGCGGTGTGCAAAACCGTCGGGGAACAGTCCTGCGTGGACAACTGACCAACAATGCCGGCTCGGCTCGGGAGCGGGGCGCACCGGCGTCGGCACCAACGGGGGCCTAGGGCCTACTGCAGTAGTGCACCGATGGGAGAGAGCAGGGCACAGCCGATAAGCGCCGTGTGCCGGTCGAGCGAACTGCCCAGCCGGCGCAGTGCCTCCACATCGTCGCGTATCGACCACAACCGTTCCGCTTCCGTCCACGCAAGATTTCGGGTGAACTCCACGAGGCGATCCTCGTACCAGTCGTCGAGTCTCCCGTTCAGCCGGTCGATGAAGAGCTGCCAGGTCTTCAGGTAGCTGCGCCGCAACTCGGGTATCGCCTCGAAGAACACCTGGTTGATGAGAAGGTAGTCCTGATGCTGCGCCTCTTTCGACGGGCCGGACCCCAGCGCCTTCCAAGTCGAGAGCAGGGCGAACGGCAGATCGAAGTTGACATGCGCGTTCACTCCCGCGACCGCGGCGGGCAGGGCGTGCACGCCGCGGTCGTTCAGCCGCCTGAAAAGCACCTTCCAGGCCTCCGGAGTATCGGGATCCGACTCCCCCCAGAGGCGGAGCGCATTGAAGTAGCGCTTGGCGAACTCGACATCGAGCAGTGTCAGGAACCCCGGATCCTGGAAGTCCCCCTGCCGCAGGTGTTTAAGGATCATGCTGGTGATGGTCCAGTACAGGTGGTTGAAGTCGGCAATCGGGTTCTGCGCATTCTCCGGAGTTGCCTTCTGCAGCATCACCTTCAGCTCGCCCAGCTGGGCGACAACATCGGAAACATCGCTGGGGTTGCCGGCGACGATGTTGGTGATCTCCTGCTGTACGGTTCCCCAGACCAGCTGCTTCATACGGCGCTCCACTTCGTCCTCGGCGCGGACCCATCGACATCATGCTTGTCAGCTTCGGTCCGGTCCACCGGTTTTATGGCGCCTTTGGGCGCGGGTCACCTGGCAGGAGCTTCAGGAGCCACCGCTCCGGCGTCCAGGTGCTCAGGTAGCAGGATTCCAACGCCCAGCCGTCAGGGCATCAGTGTAACGACGTATTTTGGGAAAATAGATTGTTTATCGTCGGCGCGCGCCTCTTTCAGTGCGGCGCGACAGCTCACTCTCGCCGTTGGTTGCGCTGGTAGATCGCCGTAGCCTGCACTCGGGTACGAACCCCTAGCTTCTCAAGGATATGTGTGATATGGACCCCGACGGTACGCGGGCTGATGTACAGGAGCTGCGCGATCTCGCGGTTACGGTCGCCGGCCGCGACCCGCGCGAGCACCTGTAGTTCCCGGTTGGTGAGAACCGCCAGTTCGTCGACGTATGCGCGCCGGCCAGCGGAAGGGGTCCCGGTGGCCGTGGCGGGGGACGCCACGCCAGGTTGACGCGGCGCGTCGTGCTCCCCGGCGACCGGTGGACCGGAGGCCGATCGCTCCGGCAATGGGACCCGCGCGCGCTCCGCCAAGCCCCTGATTTCTTCAAGAAAGGGATGGGCGCCGAGATCCGTGGCGGTGCGGTAAGCATCTTGCAGAGCATGGGTCGCTTCAGCATTCCGAGTACGTTGAGCGAAAAGCGCCTCAGCCTGACGCAGCCGAGCATACGCGGCCGGGTACGGATGCTTACGGCGTTCCCAGGCCTCCGCGGCCCGCGCCCACGCCGACGGTTCGGAGCGTCCTTCAAGCCGGCTGATCTCAGCCGAGCACAGCTCCTGGTAGCCGGTGACCGCCTCGCGTACCGGTCCGGCCGCGGTGGCGCTGTCACGAGCGATGCATGCAGCGACCTGGCACAGGCGGCGGACAGCCTGCCCGTCAGGCTCGGCGCCGCCGCTGCGGGCTTCCGCCTCGGCGCGCAGCCCGTGCCAGACCAGCGGAGCCTGGAGCCAGACATCGTCAGACCGGCTTTCGGCCAGGTCAAGCCCCTGTTGTATCGCGTCGCGGGCCTCGGCTGGCCGGCCGCGCCACATGGCGAGTCCAGCACGCAGAGTAAGCAGCGGCAAGATGTGCCGGGCGCCACCACCGGCGGCCAGCAGCGTGTCGATGGCTTCCAGGTCGCGTTCAGCGGCGTCCAGGTCACCGTAGCCGATGCGTACCCGGCAGCGGGCGAGTAGCAGCTCCACCGCGTCCGCGCCGGACGGCCGATGGTGGAAGGCCGCGGCTATCACCTCTTCCGCCTGCGCCCACCAGCCCAGCCGGAACAGGCCGTTGGCGGCCACGGCCAGCAACCGGGTGCCGTAGGTGCGGCCGAGTCCGTCCCGCTCGGCGCGGTCCGCGCCGTGGCGGGCCACCGCCACGCCCTCCTCCAGCTCGTTGAGCGGTCCGGTCAGCAACTCGGCCAGTTGAACGTACGTACGGGCGATGTCCACCAGGCCACCGAGCCGCTCAGCCGTGCGCAGCGCGTCCCGTACGGTGACCACGCCCGCGGTGGGATCGTCCAGGTAGGCCTGGCTGGCGCCGAGCACGGCACCGGCGAGAACCACGGACGAGGCGGAGTCCTCGACGCCGCGGGCCAGCTCGAGAGCCTCACAGGCCCGCTTCCCGGCGTCAGCGTGGCGGCCCAGCAACAGCAACAGCTCCGCGGAGTGCGCCGCGGCGGTCGCCTTGTCCGGCGCGGTGCACCGATCGTCCTTCAGCGCTCGCTCGTACTCGACCTCGGCTTCGGTCAGGCGGCCGAGAGCCGCCAGGTAGCGGGCCCGGCGGATGTACACCCCCCACGGCGGCGGGGCCGCGCCGTACGCTCCCGGCTCTTCCAGCAAGGCCAGCGCCCGCTCATGCTCCCCACACCGATGGCCGGCTTCGGCGGTGCTCTGCCACAGCACGGTCATGTCGACATCGACCGATTCGCCACCACCCAGCTCCCTGGCCAGCTCCAGGGCGTCCGTCCAATGGTGGAAAGCCTCGGCCAGCCCGTGCAGCCGTTCGGCGTCCTCAGCGGCTGCCATGGCGGCCTGGAGCGAGCGGGCCCGCTCGCCGGCCAGCCGCCAGTGATAGGCCAGGCTTGCGTTCTGCAACCGCCCGCTGGACCGGGTCGACAGCGCTTCGGCGTACCGCCGGTGCAGCCGGACCCGCTCGCCCGGCAACAGGCCGGGCTCCAGCACTTCCTTGATCAGTCGGTGGTGGAACCAGTACCCCTCCTCAGCCGCCACCAGGATCCGCTTGTCCACCGCGGTCCGGATGGCCTGGATCAGCGGCACCTCCTCAAGGTCCACGACCTGAGCCAGCAGCTCGTGCTCCACCGGTTTCACCGCGGCGGCCAGCGCGCTCACCACGGTTCGCGCCGGTAACGGCAGCAGGGCCACCCGGGCGAGGACGATCTCCCGCAGCGTGTCGGACAGGCCCACGCGCCCATCGCGGGCGTCGCGGGCCAGCTCCTCCACGAAGAAGGGGTTCCCGCCGCTGCGCGTCCACACCAGATCCATCGCGGCTGGATCGAGCGGGCCTCCCACGATCGCGGTGGCCAGCCGCTCCGTCTCCGACTGGCCCAGCGGTGACAGCTCCACCAGGCGCACGGACCGCAACCGCCGCAGCTCCATCAGCATCAGCCGCAGCGGATCGCAGCCATGCAGGCTCTCCGCCCGTACCGCGCCGAGCAGGAGCAGCTGCACACCGCCCAGACCAGCCAACAGATAGAGCAGCAACTGCCGGGTGGTCCGATCGGCCCACTGCAGATCATCAATGATCAAAACAAGTATCCGGCCGTCGGCCACCGTGCCCAACCCGCGGGATAGCCGCTCCAGCAGCGCCCCAGCGCCATCGGAGCTGGTCGCCTCCCCATCCAGGATCTCCATGAGCTCCCGCAACACGGTGGCAGCCAGCGGCCTGGCCCGCTCCCATTCCGGCGAGACGCGCAGCAGGGCCTGCCGCAGCGGGTGCAGCGGCGAGGCGTCACCGATGTCCAGGCAGGAGCCGGACAGTACCACCGCGCCGGCCCGCGACATTTCCTCACCAGCCGCGGCCAGCAGGCGTGTCTTGCCCACACCGCTGTCCCCCACGACGAAGACGGCGGCGGTCTCCCCGTGCTCCACCTTGAGCAGCGCAGCCCGCAGGACCGCGAGGTCCTCGCTGCGGCCAATGAACGGGCACTCGCCCCCGGCCGGCCTCATAGGCCGCGGTGAGGTCGGCCGGATGTGTCAATCAGATCTCCGACATGAAGAGTGCAAGTTTCAGACATACGTCGTTCTACCGATCCTCGGATGGTCCTTTACTGGAACCGTTTCACCTGTCCGCTCGGCCAGGCAGCAGACGCCCGCGACGGGTGCCTGCGCGACCCGCCGGTACCCGGGCATAAGCCACCGGAAGATGTGGCTCCCCGCACGGGGGGTGTGGTAGTGGCTACGACAGGAGGAGATCATGGAAATTCCTGCGGGGCGAAAGACCGGTGACTGGTCGAACAGTTGCCATCCTTACATGGTGAACTGCCATCTTTGCACGATGAACGCGTACAGGCTGCCATGTCACAACGCAGCCGGTCCCGCTCGCCGATATCAAGCCCGCAGCGGCACCCCGCAGGAACCCCCGCCCATTAGGGCCACGCGGGAGGAGCGGCGGGTGGTTACCGTGCTCTTCGTGGACATGGTCGGCTTCACGTCGCTTGCCAGCAGCCTGGACCCGGAAGACGTGCGAGCGTTGCAGACCGAGTATTTCGCAGCCGTGACCGAGGTGGTTCACCGATGGAACGGCGTGGTGGAGAAGTATGTCGGGGACGCGGTCATGGCCGTTTTCGGCGTCCCACGTTCCGACGGGTACGACGCCTTCCGGGCGGTACGGGCCGGAATGCAGCTGCGGAAGGCTCTGCATGACAGGTTCATGCCGAGCGGACGGCTGGTGCGGACAAGGGTCGGGATCGCCACCGGTGAGGCATTGGTTGATCTCGCTGCCGCGGTGGACGGCGGTCAGGGGTTCGTCAGCGGCAACGTCGTGAACACGGCGGCACGGGTGCAGACTCACACCGCCGCGGATACCGTTATTGTCACCAATAGCACACACAACGCCACAAAATCTTTCATCCGATACCGGCAGCTGCCCCCGGCTACCGTCGCCGGTAAGCCGGAGCCGCTGGAGCTATGGCGGCCGCTCGAGGTCACGACCGGCCCGACAGCCGCAGATCATGGCAAGGAGGTTCCCCTGGTCGGCCGGCGGGCGGAACTCGGTGCCATGGCCGGATGGATCGAACGCGCTTACCGCGACGGAACACCACAGGTACTGTCAGTAGTCGGGCCAGCTGGCAGCGGTAAGTCGCGCCTGGTCCGCGAACTGGCCCACCTCGTGGGCGCCGGCGCGGGAGAGCCGGTGCGGTGGCGGATCACCCGATGCTCACTCGACGGGAGCCTCGCCGAGGCACTCGCCGAGATGACGGGCGGCCCGGTGGCCGTCGACGGCGCCTCGAGCACCGTGGCCTCCCAGCAACCTGCCGTCCTGGTGATCGAGGACCTGCACTGTGCCGACGCCGCCACCACCGGTGCCGTACGGGAGCTGGTCACCACCGCGTCGCGGCCACAGCCCTTGGTGATTATCATCACATATCGGCCCGATATCCAGGATTTCTCCTGGTTCAGGGCCGACCACACCGTCCACGTGGGTTCGCTCGACGCCGCCGAGACGAGCCTGCTCCTGCGTCAGCTGCTGCACCGGGCCGGACAGCCGCCGACGCTCGTCCGCCAGCTGCTCCCGCTCGCCTGCGGAAACCCGATGTACGCCGAGGCATATGTCGAGGAGCTTGCCGGACAGGGCACGCCAGCTCGCTCGGACGCCGGCCTAGCGACGCCCGAGCCGGTGCGCGCCGCCGTATCGGCCCGGCTCGACCGGCTCGACCCAGCTGATCGGGCCGCGGTGTTCGCGGCCTCCGTCCTCGGTCAGCAGGTGACGGCCGGTGCGCTTGCCTTCCTGCTCCGGACCGATCGCGACCACGCGCGCACAGCCCTGCGCCGGCTGGAGAAGGCCAACCTGATCGTCCGGCAGCCGGTGTCCACCCTGACCGCCTGGCCCGAGTACAACTTCACGGATCCCGCGGTGAGCGCGGTGGCATACTCGCAGCTGCCGCGTACCGCCCGGACCGACCACCATGGCCGAGCCACTCAATGGCTGGACGGGCTGTCCCAGCTGACCCGTACGACCGGCGCCGAGCGACGTGCCCGCCCGCTGGGTGACCGTTCCCGATCTGACACGGGTACTGTGCGGCGTCGCACCACATCGTCATCTTCCCGCGGCACGGTGCGCGTTCGCCGGCCCAGCAGGCGGCATCGTCCCAACGCACGCCACGGCGGGCCGGACCTACCGGCCGATCGCCACGGCGGCGCGGCGGATCCCGCCCTTCGCTCGGCCTCCGCCACTGTCCAGCTCGTCGGCTCCACGCCAGGCCGGACAGCGATCCGGGGCCGTCGCCCCGGCAACGGCGTTGACCGAGGCGCCCGAGCCGGTCGGGATACCGCGGCACGCCGCTATCAGCGGTCTCCGTGTGGGCGTGGCAGTCTCCGCCTTCAACCGGCCCAGGCCATCTCCGCTGGCGCCCCGCAAAGTTTTGATGTGGTTCAGCGGAGCGCTGGTCCGTGTCAGCTAGCGGACTGGAGGCGCGTTGTTCACCAAAATGTTGACCCGCCGGTCACAATAGACCGATGTCGCAGGATCCGACCATTCGCAGCCCGTTTTCCAATATTGATCAGATGCAACCGGGTTTCATCGATTCGATGCTCGCGGCCTTGGACGGAATGGCAGCCCATCCGGAGATACAACGGGTACGCAGGGCGGCGCAGCGGGCGCTGCGGCCAATGCCCGCCCAGCGGCTGCTTGACGCTGGATGCGGCGGCGGTGAGGTTGCCCGTACGATCGCCGCCAAAGTCGCGCCGGTAGGCGAGGTCATCGCCCTGGATTTCTCCACCGCCGCGCTGGCGGTAGCGGTCCAGCGACACGACGGCAGCGCCGTGCATTACGTCGAAGGCGACGTTGCCGCACTCGATTTCCCCGACAGCAGCTTCGACGGCGTGCGCTGCGAACGGGTATTGCAGCACGTCACGGACCCGGACCGGGCGATCGCCGAGCTTGTCCGGGTAACCCGGCCCGGTGGCCGGATATGCCTGATAGACACCGACTGGGAGTCGATGGCGGTCGACGGACTTCCCGAGGAGCTGGTGGCTGCCATGAAAGGGCACCTGTACAACCAGGTGCTGTGCCACCCCAGTATGGGCCGGACCCTGCGGCGGCGCCTGGTACGCGCGGGCGCGACGGAAATCGAAGCCACGCCGGTCACCTGCTGCTTCGCGGACCCGGGTGCGACGACCTCCGTACTGCCGATGTTCGATGCCCGGATATCGGCGGCGACCGGAATGATTCCCGACGGAATCCGTGGCGAGTGGTTCGCCGCGGTTGATACGGCCGCCGCCCGCAATGAGTTCCTCGCGACGCTGACCATCTGGGTGGCGACGGGCAGACGATCATATACGCCCAGCCACGCGGCCGAGGAATCATTATGACAACGGAATACAACTGGCGGAGATGGGCCCCGGCTGGATGTCCTGGGTTCTTTTTCCGCTCATTGTGGGCGCAGCTGGAAAAAATCCGCCAGCGCTGCCCCGGCCGCGGGGCGGGCTTGGGCCGACGGCCTTCAGCGCTGGGTGGGCGGGGCCGACCCAGGCATGACTATCCGTTCTGGGATGCGCAGCGCGGCGAGGACATCCGCGTACAGGCGGGACTTGATAGCCCCCAGCGTCCCGGCGGGCTTACCGGCCAGCGCCCTGGCCGCGTCGACCGCGGCCGGCAGCACCTTGCCCTCGTCGGCGACAGCGTCGATGATGCCGATGGCGAGCGCATCGTGGCCGCCGTACCGACGGCCGGTGGTCATCGCCTCATGCGCGGCGCGTACCGGCAGCCGTGCCTTGAGCAGTTCGGTCATCCCGATGGTGAACGAGAAGTCGATGTCCACCTCGGGCAGGCAGAAGTACCCGCGGTCGGCCCGCATCACCTGCTGGTCGTGAGCCAGCGCGAGCATCGCCCCCGCGGCGAACGTATGGCCCTGCAAGGCCGCGACGGTCGGCAACGGCAAAGACAGCACCCGGGCGAACAGCTCGTGCACCTGGACCAGGAACTGGTCAACCTCACCTAAGTTCCCAACCATCCACGCCAGGTCGAGCCCGTTCGACCAGATCCGACCACGGGCCGATGTGACCAGGGCTTTTGGTCCCGGCGCCGCCACCACCTCATCGAGCAGCTGGTTCAGCTCACCGATCGAACCCGGGTTGAAGCGGTTCTCGCCGTCACCGAGATCGAGGACGAAGACCTCGCCGTCACGGGTCAGATCTGCCATCTGCTGTGCCTCCTAGAAGTATCCGGAGCCGCGCGGGACACTGGCGATCGGTTTGTTCCGACGGCGCCGGACGGCACCGGATCCGCTCTGTTCATCAGCTCGAGCGAGCCACGGTACTCGATCATCACATCCGCATGGCACGTCCGAGTAACGCCTGCCTCACACTCAGCGGGACAATATCTCGTTCAACGAGCCGACGCCCGGTTAGTACTCCAGCCGGACTTCCGCGCTCGTTCGAATCTGGCGGGCTGGGGCTGGGGCTGGGTGGCCGGGCTGGTCTGACTACCACGCCCACACATGCCCACGCGCCCGGCCCGGTCCCGCCGTCCGTGCTGGTCATCATTGCTGGACGCCGTCAGGCCAGCAAAGGTTCGCTTCACGGCAGAAAGGAAGGCGGGTGCCCCACAACCGCGGCGTCAGCCCGCGGCCAGCCGGAGCCGGACCGCTGAATGATCCCCCACAGGATGGTGTCGACCACGCACGCGATCCGGGAGCCGCTGACGTCGCTCGAGCGTCCGGTGTACTGCCAGTACGCGACGGAACCGATCAACATGTCCGTGACCAGATCAACGTCGGTGTCGGGGCTCAGCTCGCCCGAGGCAATGCCACCGCGCAGGACCGCGGCGACGCGCTCCCGCGCCGGAGCCATGACCCGCTCGCGGTAGGTCTCGAAAAGGTCCGGGTGCGTCTCTTTCTCCGCCAGGAGCCTGGGCATAATACGCCCGGACAGTGTCTGGATATTGTGCCGACGCACGGTGTTGAGCCATGCAACGAGATCATCCCGTATCGAGCCGGTCTCGACCCCCCCGGAGACGTTGGCAAGCGTTGCCAGCGCATCCGAAACCAGCGCATCCTTGCTCGGCCATCGTCGGTAAACCGTTGCTTTGCCGACACCAGCCCGCGCGGCGACCGCCTCCATCGACAGCCCGGTGAAACCGCTTTCGGCGAGTGCCTGTAAAGTGGCGCCGATAATAGCCTCATCACGGCGGGTGTCGCGAGGACGTCCCGGCGGGCGCAGCGGTGGGTCGGCTTGGACCGTTCGCGCCGGTCCAGACGACCGCCCGGCTGGCACCGTCACCGCGCGTGCCATATCGGCGCATGCCGTGTCGGCGCCCCGCCCCGGGGGCCCCCGAACCTCCTGCGCCGTGCCACACGCCGGGTCGCGTGTCGCATCGCCCGGACCCGTCTGCGTCCTACCCCGCCGTGCCCACAATGCATCATCGATCCCGCCGTCCGCCGTTTCGACCCGACCATCAGGACGTACCTCGATAATTCAAGATCGAAGCTTACGGTGAGGTGCGTCCAAACGCATTCGTTTGACAAGCCATCGTCCGGATGGGTCAACTTCCCCCGCCTAATCAGATCAACTGCCAGATCAGCAGGAAGCGGTTGGAACCGCGCACAGCGCGCATCCGCCGACGATGGCACCATGGTGAGCACGCCGGGACGCGCCAGCGCCTGGACGGACTCACAGGAGATCGGATGGAAACCTCAGCGGGAGTGTGTTCGCAGCTCACCTCGGTGGCTACGGAGGCGGCAACGCTGTACGGTGCGCCGATTACGGCCGAAGCATCGAGCACAGCCGGGGCATCGACCCAACCGGGCACGCTGGGTAGCCGCTGGCCCCGGCGGGGCAGGACAACTGTCCGGGACGTGCAGGCGGCCAAGAATCGCGGGGAGAAGTGGGCGATGCTCACCGCCTACGACGCGACCACCGCCCGGATCTTCGACGACGTGGGCATCCCCGTGCTACTTGTCGGCGACTCAGCGGCCAACGTCATCTACGGCTACGACACCACTGTTCCCGTCACCGTTGACGAGATGCTGCCGCTGGTGCGGGCGGTCACGCGCGGGAGCACCCACGCGATGGTCGTCGCGGACCTGCCCTTCGGTTCCTACCAGGGGTCGGTGGAACAGGCCCTGGCCACCGCGGCGCGCTTCCTGAAGGACGGCGGCGCCCAGGCCGTCAAGCTGGAGGGCGGCGCTCGGGTCGTACCACAGGTCTCCGCGCTGGTCACGGCCGGCGTCCCGGTAATGGCCCACCTCGGGCTGACCCCCCAGAGCGTGAACATCTTCGGTGGCTACCGGGTGCAGGGACGCGGGGATGCCGGCGACGCGCTGCTCGCGGACGCGCTCGCGCTGGAGGCCGCCGGCGCGTTCGCCATTGTGCTCGAGGTCGTCCCGGCCGAGCTGGCTTGCCGAGTGAGCAAAGAACTGACCATTCCGGTCATCGGCATCGGCGCGGGCGCCGACTGCGACGCGCAGGTTCTGGTCTGGCAGGACATGGCGGGGCTCAGCGGCGATGATGGACCCAGGTTCGTCAAGCGCTACGCCGATCTGCGCTCGACGCTCGCGGACGCGGCGCTGCGGTTCACCCGGGAGGTCCGCGGCGGCACCTTCCCCACGGTCGAACACACGTATTCCTGATATTCCCGGCTGAACGGCAGAGGCTCCGGCGGTAGGACGTTCGATCAGGCAGCGGCGTCCGGGTGGATGGATCACGCCGCCGGCGGCTTCCCGGCCGCCGGTGCCGGCAGAAACGCGGTCATGAATTTCTCCAGGCGTCCGGCAACTGGGTGGCAAGCTGCGCGCCGAGCACCGCGCGGGCCGACACCAGCGATGGTCCATACCAGGTCAGGTGACGGCCTGACACGCATACCGCCGGCGTTCCCGCAAACGCCTCCGGCCCGTCTGTCGGGCTGAACGGATACGGCTCGTCGGGCAGCACCACGAGTTCGCAGGTGGTCACGTCGTCCAAGCGTATCCGGGGATACCGCTCGGGATGGTCGGCCAGCACGTTGTCGACACCAAGCCGGCGCAGGAGGTCACCCGCGAAGGTTGCACGCCCCAGCGCCATCCAGGGCCGTCGCCACACCGGAATCAGCGCGGTCCGCCGGCGGCCGGTGTACGGCGCCGCCCATGCCGCGCGTGCGGCGTCCAGCCACCGGGGCCGAGCGAGCCCGCAGGCATGGCGCAACATACGCTCGAGGCTCACCAGCGCGGCGTCCACCGTGGTCGGCGCGGTCACCCACACCGGTATCCCGGCGGCCCGCAACCTATCAAGATCAATTTTTCGGTTCTCCTCGGCGTTGGCACAGACGACATCCGGCGCGAGCGACACGACCTTGGAAAGATCTGGGTTCTTCGTCCCGCGGACGCGCACCACGTCCAGCCCGGCCGGGCGGACACACCAGTCGGTCGCACCGACCAGGAGCCCGGGTCCGGTGACCGCGATGGCCTCGGTGAGGCTCGGCACGAGCGAGACCACACGGGCAACCCGGCCGGGTACGTCGACCGCAAACCCCAGATCATCCATCCTGTGATGATCCAGGAAAGACGCCGGTTCCGCGCGGTGGCACGCATCGGAAGGCACCGCGGCAACGCCAGGCCCCGCCGGCGGCACCGGTTCTACACGTCTGTCACACGCAGGCCCGCGTGCGCCTTGTAGCGCCTGTTCACCGAGATCAAGTTCGCGGTCAGGCCCTCCACCGAAGCCGCGTTCCGCAACTTGCCGGCGTAGACCCCGCGCATCCCGGCGATCCTGGCGGCAAGGGCCTGGACGGTGTCGGTGGCGTGGCGGTCATCGCCCAGCACGAGGATGTCGGTATTCACCTCGTCAACCGTCTCATCCGCCAACAGCACCGCACTGACATGGTGGAACGCGGCGACGACCGTGCTGTCCGGCAGCAGCGCCGCGGCCTGCTGGGCAGCGCTGCCCTCGGGAACCGGTAGCACGAACGCGCCACCCTTGTCGAAACCGAGCGGGTTCACGCAGTCCACCACGATCTTGCCCGTCAGTTCCGGGCGAAGACTGACCAGCAGTTCCCCATGGCCTTCCCAGGGCACCGCGACGATCACGATGTCACCCCGGGCGGCAGCGGCGGAGTTGTCCGCCCCGGTGACAGCCAGACCGGCCGCGTTCAACTGCGCGGCGACATCCCGCGCGCGATCGGCCGAACGCGAGCCCAGTACAACCTCGTTGCCGGCGATCGCGAGCCGGCGACCGAGACCACGGCCCTGCGGGCCGGTGCCGCCGAGAATCGAGACCGTCAACAGCGAGACATCAGGCAGATCGTGAGGTGAGCCCATAGCCGTATCCTGCCGCACAACCCGCTTTCGGGGCGCCGTGACCGCACCCGGCTGATCGCCATTGATCCGTTCAGTGATCCGTCCTGTACAGGAGTTAAGAGCGCCCGGCAATAGGGGTGTGGACCAAGGAGCGGGGCTGGGGTGCGTGCATCGCGAGGCGGAGGAGGGAGCCACCCTGGTGTTGGGTGGCGACCGACGACAACGACGCGAAGTGCGTGCCCTGGCCCCGCGACGCCGCTCCCCTGTTGCCGGGCGCTCTAAGAGCGGCCGGCAACAGGGGCGTGGATCACGGGGGCGGGGGCACGCAACGCGAAGCAATCAGGTGGCGGGCGAAGCGATCGAAGATCCATCGGACCCGCCCTACGGCGTGTTCCGGAAGCCGTCGTTCGATCAGGGAGCCGGACAGATGACTTTCGCAACACGCCCTAGCCCGGACCCGCCGGGATCATCCGTGATGATAGCCGTACAGCCTGATTTACCCTCAGGTACCCCCCCGCATCCGACCCGCGGGCGGATGCGGGACTATGCCTTCACAACACGACAGCTACGAACATTGATCAGCTACAAACATTGATCGCTTCGCGGAAGGTCGGCAGCCATCGAGGGCGGAGTCGTTTCGTAGATGCGGAGCCGTTTCGAAGATGCAGTTGTGCCGAACGGGCAAAGGAGTAGCGGAAGGTGAACGACGTAAACAGCTCCATGGCCGCGACTCTTCGCGAACAAGAAATCACGTTGCGTGATATCCATAGTGTGCTGGGGAACCCCGGGCGCGCGTCGTTCGATGACGGGTCGTACCGTTCCATTCCACGAACAGCGGTAAGATCCACGGAGTCAGGCGGGAGAGGTCGAGCAATGGCGGACGTATCGGTTCGCTTCGCGATGACGAACGACAGCGAAGTGGTGCTCAACCTGTCGCTGCCGCAGGCACTGCGCCTGATGGAGGCGATCGCACGCAAGGTCGGTGAGACTCTCACCGAACGCAGCACCCAGAACGTGGGTGGGGTGGGGGGCGTACCCGCGCCCGCGCCCTCCAACGGCATGCCGAGTCTGGGGCCCTACACCCCGTCCTGAAGCCGTCAGGGACCACGTGTGTCACCCCAGCTGGTCAGCGTTGCGCGAGGCTCAGCGGGCTCGCCCGTCAGGCACTGACAGCGCACTCGGCTGACGGCTGTGACCGACGGGCACGCACGGCCGTGCCGCCAGCCGGGTGGCGGTGGGAGCCGCCGTCACCCGGCCGTTTCCACCTGCCCGCGGACCGTGCCTGTCTCCCGGCTGACAGGCACCTCGTCCTTATCGATCGGTGTCCCTTCGATCAGCCCCGCCGCGGTCGCTCACTGCTCAATGCCCGCGGATGCGATGTCGCGTACACCTCGCGCAGCCGGTCCACCGTGACCAGCGTGTAGATCTGGGTCGTGCTGACTGACGCATGACCCAGCAGCTCCTGCACGACCCGGACGTCCGCCCCGCCGTCGAGCAGATGCGTCGCGAAAGAATGGCGCAGCACATGTGGTGACACGCCGTCCACCCCAGCCGCGAGTGCCGCGGTCCGCAGCACCGTCCATGCGCTCTGCCGCGACAGCCGGGTTCCCCGGCGGGACAGGAACACCGCCGGGGACGCCCGCCGGCTCGCCAGGACCGGTCGGGCCCGGATCAGGTACGCCGACAGGGCTTCCTCGGCGTACCGGCCGAGTGGGACGACTCTGGCCCGGCCGCCCTTGCCCTGCAGACGCACGGACGCCCCGTCCAGATCAAGGTCGTCGACGTCGAGACCCACGGCTTCCGATATCCGCGCTCCCGTGCCGTACAGCAGCTCCAGCAGCGCGACGGCCCGCAGCCGCCGGCCACTCTCCAGCGGATCGCTGCCCGCCGGGCCGGACGCCGCGGCGAGCACAGCTGTCACCTGGTCCACCGTGAGTGCTCTGGGCAGCCGGCGTGGCGGGGCCGGCGGGCGTACCGGCTGGGACACGTCGCAGGTGACGTCGCCCTCCTGAGCGGCGAAACGATGCAGCGACCGGACCGCGACCAGCATTCTGGCCACCGACGACGCGGCGAGCGGCGGATGCCCCTGCCTGCCTTCGCGCAGCGTGGCCGCGAACTCCGCCACCTCGGACTCGTCAACGTCGTCCAGCGACCGAATCTGGCGGGCGCTCAGATGCTCAAGGTATCGGCGAAGATCACGCCGGTAGGCGAGAACGGAGTTGCGGGCGAGCCCGCGCTCTCCTTCCAGATGGTCGAGGAAGCGCTGAACCACGGGCCACGGGTCTGCCTGGGCGTTCATCCGCGCACCGTCATCCGCGCACCATGCGTACCATGCGCGCCGCCTCGGCGGCACGCACACGGCCACCGGCGCCGCTCCTGGCGGCTGTGCTGCCAGGAGCGGCTGTGCTGCCAGGAGCGGCGGTGCCGCCGTCACCAACAGCGGAGCCGTCACGAACAGCAGAATCGCCGGCCATGCCACCATCCGGTATGTCTGCGCTCACCATCGACGTGAGTGTAGGTGTACGACGGACAACATCCACCGACATCGCGCCGATCGCCCGTGCCCGGGTCGAGCGACCCACCGGCGACGAGTTTCATGGATGCTGTCCATATCGATGATGATTTGAGGCTATTCTCCTGATGGTGCGGAAAGAAAGCAGACGGTTACGATACGCCTGTCTCCTGTCGACCGCAGCCATCCTCATCCTGATGAGCGCTGGTTGCGGCGGCAGCGATGCCGCGACCGGCGCCTCGGCTCCACCCAAGGCGCAGGCGCTG
>NZ_CAKJTP010000032.1:0-1605 GCF_917627335.1 Protofrankia sp. CiT1
AGAGCAGCCACAGCGGCCGGCCGCCGGCCCGCGCTCGCGCCCGCTCGGCGAGTGTGAACAGCACGTCCAGCCCCCGGCCGTCGTACCGGCCGAAGACGCCGGCGTCGTGCAGCAGCAGCGGTGCGGGCTGCCCGCCCGGCCCGGTCCGGCCGGCGGGGGCGTCGACCATTTCGGCAAGTAGCGGCGCGGCGCGTTCCCAGGCGAGCCGCACGTACTCGGCGAGGTTCGCGGCGGCCCGGCTGCCGGGCTCGGCGGTGTCGGCGCGCAGGATCGTCGCCCACGTCGGCTTGGGCCGAGGGTCGACCTCGGCGTGCAGCGCGTCGAGGAACACGGCGGCGACATCGACCAGTTCGGCGGCGAACCGGTGCGGCTTCGCCAGCTCGGCGCGCGCCGTCAGGTAGTGGCTGCGCCGGACCGTGAGGGCCCGGAACCCGCCGGTCTCGCCGGCCGCGGCCAGGCGCTGCTCGGCGGTCGCGGCGGCGACCCGGTCGGGGCCGTCGTCGGTCAGCGCCGAGCGGCCGGTCCAGCCACCCAGGTCGGTGGGCTGGCGGACGACCGGTGTCGGCCGGGAGCCGAGGCCCATCGAGGAGAACAGGCCGTGCGGCGGCGCGTAGCCGCCGCGGGCGTGGTCCCAGTCGAGGGTGAACCCGGCGTCACGCAGCGGGTCGTCGAGCCGCGGATGCGGCGGCAGCTCGGTGTCCAGCCCCGGGAACCGGGCCAGCACCCGCTCGTGGATCGTGTCGACAAGCAGTAGAGGCCGTTCGGCGCGCTCGTCGGACCCGGCGGTCTGTACCGGGATGCCGCCAGGGCGGGCCGAGAGGACGCCGGCCTGGGAGAGCCGCAGCGCCCGGACGAGATCCAGGGCGCGCGGGTAGATCTCCAGGCGGGCGTTGGTCGCGGCGGCGCGGGACGCGGCAGCGGCCAGCCGGACGAGGCGCGGCGCGTCGAGCGCCGGCATCCCGTCCGGGCTGTCCGCGGCGAGCTCGCGCAGCACGGTCGCCGGGCTGGGGAGTTCCTCGGCCCTCGCCAGCCGGTCGGCGACCTTGCCGAGCGCCACCGCGTAGTCGAGCAGCGCCGGCGCGGATGGGGTGGCCGGGCCGTCGGCCTCGGTCACCTCCAAGGCGACCAGCATCCGCTCGTAGTACTTTCGCCGGGCGATCCGCGGCTCGGGGTCCAGGTCGACGGTCTCCAGCGCGGCCCGGACGACCGCCGCCGCCCGCGCCCGCGGTGCGCTCGTCCCCGGGGCGCTGCCCCGGCGGGCGAGCACCGCGGTGACCAGCTCGTCGAAACCCATCACCCGGCCGGCGTCGGCGAGGATCTCGACCAGCTCGTCGTGCACCGAACGGACGGCGGCGTCGGCGTGCCAGGCCTTGCGCCGCGCGATCAGCACCTGGGCGATCCGGCCCGGCGTCACCCCGACCCGCCCAGCGACCAGTTGCTGTCCCGGCCAGAGGGGCAGGTCCGGCAGCGTGCCGGCGGCGTCTGGCAGGCCGAGCAGCAGGCGGGTCGCGTCGGCTTCGGTGATGGCCCGCGTAGAACGGGGCAGTAGCCGGTCGGCCACCGCCTCGACCGGCATCCGGGCGTAATCCGTCGCCGTCGCCGTCG
>NZ_CAKJTP010000032.1:2089-29098 GCF_917627335.1 Protofrankia sp. CiT1
TGGGCTGGGCCGTCGGTGGCGCGTCCGCCGGCGGGCTCTGCGGAGCCGGAGTGAGCGCGCGGCGCCACTGCCGGATCCGGGTCTGTAGTTCCTGGCGGGTCTTACCGGCCAGGCCGGGCAGGCTGATGATGTCCTTCGAGCCGAGGTCGAGCAGGTCGCCGACGGTCGTCGCGTCGAGCCGGTGCGCCGCCGAGACCGCGCGCGGTGACAGGCCGGCCTGCTCGAGCGGCGTGTCCTCGGCCGCCTGGGCCGCGGCCTGGTCCGGGGTCAGCGGCTGCTTGCCGGCGGCCGGGTGGACGCTCGGCACCGGCGGCGTCGAGTCGGCGGCGCGGAAGACGGCGAGCCAGGCGTCGCGCATGTCCTTCAGCGAGCCGAACCGCTTTCCCGCGTCCCGGTCGAGCGCGCGCAGGAAGAAAGAAGAGAGACCGGCTCGGATCGCCGGGTCGAACGCCTCGGTCGCCACCGTCGGCGGGCCCTCGGTGAACCGCGCCTCGGTGGAGCCGTCGCCCCACAGGGGCAGCTCGCCGGAGGCCATCTCGTGCAGCGTGACCGTCAGGGCGTACCGCTCGGCCTGGTCGTCGTAGGTGGTGCGGGTGCCGGCGCCGAGGAACGGGTCCAGGTAGCGGGGAGTGCCGGCGGCCGTGTCGCGCACGGAGTGGTTGGCCAGCGAGAAGTCGATGAGCACCAGCTGCCAGGTCCGGTTGGGCCGGCGGCGCAGGACGATGTTGTCGGGCTTGAGGTCGCGGTGCGCGACGCCCTCGCCGTCGAGGTAGTCGACGGCGACGAACAGGTCGCCTGCGAAGATCTCCAGTTCGTCGACCGACAGCCGGCCCTCGCGCAGCTTGCGGGCCATGGTCTGCTCGCCCGCGTGGTCGAGGACGAGCACCGTGCGCCCGCCGATGACGAGGGTGTCCTGCCGGGCCAGCCGGATCACCCGCGAGTCGCCGAGGCGGCCCAGCACGTCTGCCTCGTGCTGGAGCCGCGCGGCCCGCTCGTCGGAGAGCGCGACCTTCAGGACCTCGTCGCGGTTCGTCTTCTCGTTGTGCGCGAGGAACGCGCGGCTCGTCGAGCCGGTACCCAGCCGGCTCCTGATCCGCCACTCCCCGCCGACGAGGTCACCGCGCTCGGCCTCCAACGGGTCCAGTTCCGGTGCGGGCTCCTCGGGCAGGTCGACCGTCGGGGTGGTCGCGCTCTCCGGTGCCGCGACGGGCGGCGCCGTGAACTCCCCGACGACGAGCTCCAGCCAGTCGAGGAACTCGCCGACGGTGGCGAAGCGCTCCTCCGGCTTCGCTCGGGTGGCCAGCGCGACCAGGTCGTTCGCCGTCTCGGACAGCGAGTCGACGACCGCGGACGGGTGCAGCCCGCCGGCCTCGGCGAGCCGCGCCTTCAGCATGTTGCGGGTCAGCGCGGGGGCCTCACCGGTCAGGATCAGGTAGGCGAGCGCGCCCAGGCCGAAGACGTCGATGCCGACCGGGTCCGGGTACGGGGCGTCGACCTCGGGGGCGAGGTAGCTCTCTGCGGCCCGTTCCAGCTGCGGCAGGTACCGGTGCGCGGGCTCGATGGCGAGCGCGACCGAGGTCTTCGTCATCGAGCCGGTCAGCTGCCCCGTCGACGCGTCGATGTCGCGGGCCGCTGCCTGCCAGTCGCTGATGACCAGCCTGGGGGAGAGCCAGCGCCGCTCGCTCTCTGCCTGGTCGTCGCCGCGGCGGGTGGACGGCATGACGAGGACGCTGCGGGCCGCGAGCGCCCGGTGGTAGAGGTGGCGGCCGTGCGCGTAGTCGAGCGTCTCGGCAACCTCGCGGATCATGCGCAGCCGGGTGCTGGCGTCGAGCCGGTCGCCGTACCGGGCGAGGTAGTGGTCGAGGCGCATCTCGTCGGGGTGGTGGCGGAAGATCAGGGCCGGGCCGGCCTCATGTTGCTCCAGGCCGTCGACCTGGACGATGCCCTGGTGATCGATCCCGTTGAGGACGAGGAACTCACGCTTGGCTGCCGCCTCCCGGGTGCGGCGCTCGGCCTCGCCCGCTCCCGTCTCCACCAGGTAGATCCGCACGCGGCGGCGCGCGGAGGCCATCTGGTGTGCCGGGCGTGGTAGTCCTGCCACGTCGGGCCGGACTCGAAGGCCGGGAACTCCAGCTCCCACGCGCCGACACGCCGGTGGCGCCCGCTGCGCGCGATCCCGGCGGCCGGAAGCAGCGTCGCGAGCCGCCTGGACGTCTCCGGGCTGATCCGGTGGCGTTCGTCGCGCAGCGGCGCGTCCAGCAGGCCCGACCAGATCGGCGGGAGCGCGCCCGCGGTGCCCGCCCGCACCGGGGCGTCGCCGGTGACGGGCTCCGGACCGAAGATCCCGTGCAGCTGGAAGTCCGGCAGCTCGACCTTCACCATCCTGTTCGAGAGGAAGACCGCCGGCTGGAAGAACGGCATCCGCGGCTTGCCGAGTCCCTGCGCGCGGGCCGCGGTCTCCAGGAGGTGCTTGAGCTCCTTGGACTTCTGGTTCGCGAGGATCAGCGGGTTGTCGAAGATCAGGTCGCCGCCGGACGGCCGGTGCTGGACCCAGTTCGACCCGGAGGCCGTCAGCCGGCCCGCCCAGCTCTTGATCTCGATGAGGTACACCCCGCCGCGGGCGACAACGAGCAGGTCGACCTCGCGCAGGTGCCCGGTCGACGCGACGAAGGTGAAGTTCGACCAGGCCCGGTACGGCTCCGCGTCCGGCAACAGCCGTTGAACATGCTCCAGCGCCTCCCGCTCATGCGGGAAGTGCGACGCCGTGACCGTCGTCCAACGCCTGTCCTGCACCCCGTCTCCCCACTGCTCTCGCCGCCAAGTTCAGCCAAGTTCAGCCAAGTTCAGACGATGACCCCCATTGCCCCAGGTGTCGATTCTCTTCAGATCATCCAGGACCGGGTACTTCTCGCTCGGTTGTTTCGAGATCCCCGTCAGCTCCTCCTTGCTCCTCTTGAGCACCTCGCCGGTGAATCGCGCCCAGGTGCGATTCCGGCCGCCGTCGACCGCGTAGGCCCATTCCCAGCCAGCCAGCCAGCCGTCTCCGTCGAGCCCAGAGCGAGGCTGGGCGGGAACATCCCCGCTGTCACCTGATGGTCACCAGCCGCTGGAGTATCTCCACGCTTCGCGCTGTCGATCGAACTGTATCGACTCGATCACGTGGTACTGCGGTGGGCCTCTGCTGCCTGTCCGGGTACAATCCGGCGCCGTGCCTGTGTCTCGTAAGCGGAAGAAGAAGTCGCGCTCCGGCCGGCGTTCTTCGGGCCGGCCCGAGGTAGCGGCCCCCAGCAGAACAGCGCCGGCCAACCCGTTGCGGGAGCTGTTCGAGTACCGTCGCCAGCTCGACGAGCACCGCACCGCGCTGGCCGCGGACTCCGCCGGACCAATGGTCGATGCGTTGATCACGGCCGCTCCTGGCTGCTCCGACGACGAGCTCGAAGATGGCTTCTGCGCCCGCTTCGGCGCGGCGATGACCCAGTACGAGGGCGGTGAGCTGGAGGACATGGTCAGCCCGGACGACTTCGTCCGAGCCGTGCTGTCCGCGCTCGACGAGCGGCTGCGCGAGCCGGAGGATTCCGGCAGTGACGTCGCGGCGGCGCAAAGGCTGCTGGCCGTCGTCGCCGGTGTGCTGCCGGAGCCGCTGAGTGCCTCCGCGTGGGATCTGGTCGCCGAGCACCTGGACGACGCCGCGGCACAGCGGGCCACCCGCGGGCGTGCCGTGACCGGCCCAGCCCAGTGGGCGCGGAACAGCTATGGCACCCGCTGGGCCGTGGTTGCTCCCTTCACCTGCGCGGAGGGCTCGCGGCGGTGGTACCTGTGGGACGTGGACACCTGCGGATACGAGATCGTCACCGTGCACAGCGGCTTCTACCCTTCCGCCGAGACCGCGCTGGCCGAATGGCAGCAGGCTGTCGGCCCCTCCGCCGCCGAGGCAGCCCTGGCCCCGGCGGACGACACCGAGACGCTCGACGCGCTTGTGCCCGGTGAGGTGGAAAGCATCCGGTTTGGCGGAGAAGACCAGGCTCAGTACGCCGAGTTCTTGCGCAGCCGCCGGCTCGGCCGCACCGTCCGGCAAGCGGCCGGCCGGGCCCGTGGGCGCACGCTCCCACGGCTGAGCGTGGAGACCGCGGCCGAACGGTTCGCCCGTCAGCTGCGGCGGATCGGCCACCAGGACAGGCCGGCCGGCGACGAATCCGACCAGGGTCCCGCCGGTGCCGGTGACCTCGCCGCGGAGATGGCCGAGTCCTGGTCCCCGCGCGGGCACCCCAGCCTGTACCCGTACTGCTCGCCGCACAAGGTCGACGCGGCGGTATCGCACCTGCGCGACTTCTACCAGGACGACTTCGCCACCCAGCTGATCGCGGTACTGCCCGAGTGGATCCGCTTCCTCGCCGAACACACCGGCATGGCAGCCGACCTGACCGACCGCTGCCTCGCCTACGCCTCGGGCGAATCCCGGTTCCCTGGCCCGCGCGACGAACACGGACAGTCCAGCATCATGGCCCGCGTAGCTGAATGACCGCACGCGCAGTACCACAACCCGGTGATGCCGCGCCGGCCCTTGCCGAACCGGAACGGCCGTACCGGCATCACAGTCTCGAACCGCGTCCCCGCCCATGCCCCGGAGCCTCATCGTGAAGGCCCGGCTCCGAGATCCGTCGGCGCCGCGGCAGCAGTCACCGGCTCTGCCCGGCGTGTCCTTCTCCAGGGTCCTCGGTCTGTCGGCAGGTCCACCTTATGATCACCAAAGCTGCGCATTTCCCGGACCTGATCCAGCCCGCGCCTGAAGACCGCCCGGTTCAGCGCGCTCTGGCCGGGGATTATCACCACAGCTGGGAACATTCAGCAGGGCCGCTCCGGCGGCTTGTGGACGGTCGCTGACCGGCTCCGGACCGGCGTCGTGTCCCGGTAGCGGTCGCGGAACGCCTCGGAGGCGGCAGGACCGGCGGTAAACACGAAGTCCTCGCCGTCAACCCGGCGGCCGGTCGTGCGGTCGACCATGATCGGGTCGGCCTCCTCGCCCGTCTGCGCGTCAACCAGGACCATGCTGCGCTGCTCGGCGTCGAGCCGAGAGTTTCCCCACGCGGCCAGCGCGACGAGCACCGGACGCAGCGAACGCCCCAGGTCGGTGAGGACATATTCGTAGCGGGCCGGGCTGGTCTGGTAGGGCCGCCGCTCCAGCAGCCCGTCAGCGACCAGGGTTTTCAGCCGGGCGGTCAGCATGCTCGTGGAGATCCCGAGGTTGGCCTGGAACTGGTCGAAGCGGGTGTAGCCGTCAAAGGCGTCGTGCAGCAGCAGCACCGTCCACCACTCGCCGACGATCCCCGCGGCCCGTGACAGCGGGCATTCCCGGTCTTCCAGCCTGATCCGTGCGGGCACGCGCGCGACACCCCTTCCATTACTGCTAAGTTAGAAGTCACTGGCTTCTAAAACAGAAGTCTACCGGTCGCGGTCGCCGCCGGCACCAGCCTCGGTCGGCGACCGTGTTGAGAGGAGCGAGACGACGTGACGATCAGCGACGGTCTGGGTGGCCGCAAGGCACTGGTCACCGGCGGCACCAAGGGCACCGGAGCCGCCATCGCGACCAGGCTGCGAGAGGCAGGGGCTACCGTCATGGCGACCGCCCGGTCGATGCCCGACGGCTACGACCACCCGGGGCTGTTCGTCGCGGCCGATCTGAGCACACCCGGCGGCGCCGTGGCTGTGATCGAACGGGTCCGGGACCTGTGGGGCCGGCTGGACATCCTGGTGCATACCCTCGGCGGCTCCCAGGCCCCGTCCGGCGGGTATACCGCGGTGAGTGAGATCGACTGGGCGTTCGAGCTGAACCTGAACCTGCTCGCCGCGGTGCGCCTGGATCGCGGCCTGCTACCCGCCATGACCGCCCAGGGCGCGGGTGTCGTGGTCCATGTGACCTCGATCCAGGCACGGATGCCCCTGTTCGACGCCACTCTGGCCTACGCCGCGGCCAAGGCGGCATTGACCACCTACAGCAAGGGCCTGGCCAACGAGCTGGGCCCACGAGGGGTACGGGTCAACACGGTCGCTCCAGGCTGGATCGACACCGAGGCATCCCAAGCCCTCGTCGCCCGCATCGCAGCGGGGCAGCGGATCAGCGAAGCCGCAGCCCGCCAGCAGATCCTCGACGGGCTCGGTGGCATCCCGATCGGCCGGCCCGCGCGGCCGGTCGAGGTCGCCGAACTGGTCGCCTTCCTCGTCTGCGATCGTGCCGCGTCGATCAACGGTGCCGAGTTCGTCATCGACGGCGGCACCGTCCCCACCACCTGACCCGGCCGCGCGAACGACAGACGAGGCAGGAGCAACGATGCCCACCATCGACATACCCGGGCCGATCCGCCGCTACTTCGAGCTTGCCGCCCACCCTGACCAGGACGCCTACGTCGATCAGTTCGCCGCCGACGCTCTGGTCGAAGACGAGGGCAGGAACTATCAGGGGATCGACGCAATCCGTTCCTGGCGCGGTGAGGTCCCCCTCGTGACCTACACGATCAAGAGTATGCGCCGCAACGGCCAGGACGCACGGGTCGAGATTGCCGGCGATTTCCCCGGCAGTCCCGTCGAGCTGGCCTTCCACTTCGAGTTCGACCCAGCCGGGAAGCTCCAGCTCCTCACCATCCGTCCCTGACCGGCAGCCGCTTAGAGCGCCCGGCAATAGGGGTGTGGATCGAGGAGTGGGGCTGGGGTGCGTGCATCGCGAGGCGGCGGAGGGAGCCACCCTGGTGTTGGGTGGCGACTGACGACAACGACGCGAGGTGCGTGCCCTGGCCCCGTGACGCCGCTCCCCTATTGCCGGGCGCTCTTAACCTCGGACGCTTGGGAGCACGGCTCAGCCCGTCACTGGAAAACCCGGCGTGACGCGGGCGGGCCTGCGCTTACCGGGGCATTGCCTACCGAGGCATGGAGCGGTGCGCGCCGCGACCACCAGCCCCACGGCACATCCGAGCGGGACCGTGGTCACCTGCGCAAGCCCCATCCCGCTCGGTGCATGTCGATCTCGAAGTCTGCCGGCCGCGGACGGCGCTGGGTGCCCGGCAAGCGGCGGTTCACGTCGTCGAGCGGTCGCCAGCGGGTGCCGGCGGCGGGACGCGGGGAGGGGCGGAGCCGGGTGCGAGCAGCTCGGTGCGCAGCTCGTGGGCGCCGTCGATACGGCTGGCCTCGTAGTAGACCCGGTAGGCACCATCCGGTAGCTCCACGACGCTCACGTAGCGCAGTGCCCCGTCTCCGTCCGGTGAGACGGCGTGGGGGGCCGCGCCGACAGCGTCGAACCGCGTGGGGGCCCCGTCCCGGGAGACGACGGCGGTGGCAAGCCCGGTGCGCTCGTACCAGTTCTCCGCGGCGCTCGCGCGTCCGTCGTAGAAGGCGACCGTGGCCGGCCCGATGGTGAGCACGTCGGTGATGCGGACGCCGCGGGCGTCCCAGTGTCCTGGACGTGGCGCGAGCGCGACGCCGCGCCACGTCCAGGTGACGCCGTCGTCGCTGGTGGCATGACGGCTGTCCATCCGGTCCGTGGCCGCCGGGTCGTCGAGCGGGTGGCAGGACGCCCACAGGTGCCAGCGCCCGGCCTGCCAGCGCACAACGGGGTCCTTGACGGCCATCGACGCGTCGCCCGGCAGCGCGGTGCGCCGCGCGCTGGGCTCGAACCTGTCGGGAAAGTCCGCCTCGAGCAGGTCGACCCACCAGTGCGGGCTGCCCGGCGTCGCGCAGCTCACGTAGAGGCGCCAGCGTCGGTCGGGGGTGCGGACCAGCGCGGGCCGTTCCAGGGACTCGGCACCGAACGGCTTACGGCCGATCCGCGCGATCTCGGTGAACCGTTCCCCGTCGGCGGAACTGGCGATCACTACGGCGTAGCCGCGGCCGTCGCCGACCGGACGGCGCAGGCGGTAGGCGAGGTAGTAGGTGCCGTCGACCAGCAGCGCGCTCGGCGCACCGGCCCAGTTGCCCGGGCCGTCGGCCTCCGGGACCGCCACCGTCACCGCGGCTTCGAGGCGGGGGAGCGGGATGGCCGGGGTGGGGCTGAGGGAGGACGCTGTGATCGACACCTGGAAAACTTTAGCGCCCCGGTGAACAACCTCGCCCCAGGTGGGGCCATTTGCCATATGTCCGGTGGTAAAGGTGCTGTTCTCGTATCCTGCGAGAACGGGCGGATCCGCCCGGCTGCACCGTCGTCGCGCTGCACCATCGTCGTGTCTGGAGTGTTTCGCCCGTGGCCTTGCCCAACTTTCTCGTGATCGGAGTGCCGAAGGCCGGGACGACGGCTCTGCACGCCGCCCTCAGCCGCCATCCCGCGCTGTTCCTGCCGTCGGTGAAGGAACCCAAGTTCTTCCTCTCCGAGGGCCCGCCGCCGGCTCGTGGCGGGCCCGGCGACGCACAGACCTATCAGGAGCACGTCTGGCGGCGGACCGACTACGAGGCGCTGTTCGACCCGGCGCCGCCCGGCGTGCTGTGCGGTGAGTCGACCCCGTTCTACCTGTACGACCTCGACGCGCAGAACCGGATCAAACGTCTGCTGCCGAAGGCGAAGCTGATCGTCCTGCTGCGCAACCCGGTCGATCGCGCACATTCGAACTGGACCCATCTGTGGGCCGCGGGCCTTGAGCCCGAACGCGACTTCGTGACGGCCTGCGCCCTGGAGGCTCAGCGCCGGGAGGCCGGCTGGGCGCAGTTCTGGCACTATGTCTCCCTTGGGCGGTACGGCGCCCAGCTGGCGCACCTGTTCGGCCTTTTCTCCCGGGAACAGGTCCTGGTGCTGCGTTACCGTGAGCTGCGCGATGCCCCGACCGCGACACTCGACACGGTGTGCGACTTCCTCGGCGTGACCACGGGGGCTCTTGGCGCGGTACCGTCCGAGAACGTCACGCCGTTCGTCGCTGACACGACGGTCAACGCTGCCCTGCGCGCGATCCTGCGGACGGGCGGCCAGATCGGCCACCACTTCCCGGCCCCGGTACGCCGGGCGGCCCATATCCCGTTCCTGGCCGCTCTGCAGCGGAAGAAGGGCGGCCGGCCGCCGCTCACCCCCGAACAGCGGGCGGCGGTGCTGCCGTACTTCATCGCGGACATCGCGCTCCTGGAGCAGGTCACAGGCCTTTCGTACGCGGACTGGCTCATCACGGGCCTGGAGCCCGACATCGTCGATGACGGCGCCTGACCACCTTGTCCCCAGGCCCACGGCGCGGATCTGGTCAAGAGCGCCCGGCAACAGGGCAGGGGACGCGGCGTCGCGGGGCTGGGGCACGCACCTCGCGTTATCGCTCTCCCCATCTATCGCCAGCCATCGCCGCGCGATGCGCGGGTACCCCGGCTCGTCGGTCGCCACGCACCACCGCTGATGACTCTCCGTGTCCATCGTGATGCATACACCCCAGTTTCATTCCTTGGTCCACACCCCTATTGCCGGTCGTTCTTATTGGGTTCATGGTGAGTGCGTACGCTGGGTCTGGAGCGTGCTGAGGATGGTGGTGGCAGTCCGCGGGCTCAGCACGTCCGGTTTATCGGCAGACCGCATGCACAAGGATTTTACGGCCGCATCTCGTGGACGCTGGGGACAAAATTCAGATCGCATTATGAAACAATTTTCGCTGCTTGCGCACTTTCGTCCTGATGGTCGGCCGCCGTCTGTGTCGCCCACCACTTGGCCAGCGTCTCGAACCTTTTCCAGGTGATGGAACCCGGCGGGGCGGTGTAGGTGACGATTATCTGCTCGGGCGCGGAAAGAACCTGCAGGACCTGCCAGTCCACGATCAGTTCTCCGACGATCGGATGATTCATCCGTTTGTGGCCAGACGTCGTGGTCCGCACGTCGTGTTGGTTCCACCAGCGCCGAAAATCCGCGTCGAGCCTGGTCAGTTCCTCCACTAGGGCGTCGAGCCGAGGATCGTCCGGATAGAGTGTGACATCCATGCGGAGACGCGCGACAAAGCCGCTCGCCATATCCTCCCAGTTTGTGTAGAGCTGTCGCATGCGCGGTTCCAGGAACATCATGCGTGCCAGATTGCGGTGTTCGGGCTTGATTGTGGAGAAGTCAGTGAACAAAGCTGTTCCGAGGGCGTTCCAGGCGAGCACGTCCGTACGCCGGCCAAGAATGAACGCGGGAATATGATTTATGCTGTCCAGCAGGAGCTGCGTCTCAGGAGAAACCGCTTTCTCGCGTGACGCGGGCTTGTGGGCCGACGGCGTTCTCGCAATCGAGTACAGATATTCCCGTTCCGTCGGGCTCAACATCAACGCACGGGCGATGTTGGACAGTACGCTGTCGGACGCATGGATCATACGCCCCTGTTCCAGGCGTGTGTAGTAGTCGACGCTCACTCCGGCGAGCTGAGCGACCTCCTCCCGGCGTAGCCCGGGTACTCGTCGAAAGCGCATGGCGCTGGCCAGGCCCACGTCCTTCGGCGAGATCGCCGCACGCTTGGCCTTCAGGAACTGGCTGAGTGTCAAATGCCCCCGTGCTTGCACCGTCATAAGCGCGATTATGCGACACGGTCTGAGGTTCCTGGTGCTCGGAGTCCTAGGAAGTCGCGGCCCGGGAATAACTCACCCTGGAGGGCCCCCGGAGTTCGAGTCATAGTGAAGATCTATTTACTGTGCGTCGAGGAAGCAGGGAGGATCGTCCATGAGGTCGATCACGCAGGCCGAGGCCGCGGCCCGTGTCGAGGCGGGAATCGCCAAGTCGCGTGAGCTCGGTGCGGGTATGAACATCGCGATCGTGGACGCTGGTGGTCACCTCGTTCAGTTCGTGCGCATGGACGATGCGTGGCTTGACCCGATCAACATCGCACTGAAGAAAGCCAGGACAGCGGCTTACTTTCGAACGGCCCCCGACGCTGTCGGCGAGAGCTGCCAGCCGGATGGCACTGTCCACGGCATCGAGCGCGGCACGGCCGACTTGATCACTTTTGGCGGCGGGCTACCGATCCTTGATGGGGCCGGTATGGTCATCGGCGCCGTTGGTGTCTCCGGTGGCAACCTGGAGCAGGACTATGCTGTCGCCGAGGTGGTCATGAAAGGCTCGTCGCTCATTAGTTGATCAGTTTTCCCAGCTTGTTGTTCAGCTTGCTTGTTCCTCCCTGCTTGTGTGGTGGTGTCTGTTCGGGTATTCCGCCCGCTGAAACCAGGCCCAACGGTTGCGATGCGGATGAATGCCGTGCCGGGGCGGGTTGGGTGGCCAGTTGGGATGGGCCCGCCGGGGTGCAGCGGCTGCACACAGTGACTGGTACGGGCGGATGCGGTCGCGCCGTCCGCTGGACAGGCCGGTGAGCGGCCGGGGCCAATCCGCCCGGCAATGCCCGTGGTGCTGTTCGGGGGTGCTGTTCGGGGTGCTGTGATAACTCGACCAGCGTGATGACCGGACCAGGAGCGCCCGACAGGGCGTCAGCGAGTGCGAACAGTACGTCATCTCACCTGCCTGGAGCGCCCAGTAACAGGGAAGTGGATCAAGAAGCGGGGTTGGGGTGCGTGCATCGCGAGGCGACGGAACCCGCTGGGCCGGACCAGGTGCTTGATGGGAGCACGACTGTCCGGCAGCTATGACTTCATGATTATTAACATCGATCATAGGTGTTGTTGGTGCGCCATGATTGCGCTGAGGCTGCCGCGAGCTCCAGTGGGCCGGATGGCTGTGACGTCGACGCGCTTCATGATTTGATCATGACTGGGCTCAACGGCACGATCCTGTCGTGGCTGCCGGTGGCGCTCAGGGACGCGGCGAATCCGTTACTGGCTGTGACATGGCCAGCCGGTATCTGGCCCGCCGACCAGCACGGCGGCCTTCTCCGTCGACACCCGGCACCTGCCGAGGACCCCGCCGGGTGCCGTACCGAGATCGACTGGCATCCGGGTTCACCAGGCTGGACGCTGCTTTGCTGAGCTGCGGCGACGCTGTTTCGACCGCCGGGTCCTCCGCCCGGTCGATGCGTTGGCCTGCCCACCCGAATATCATGATCATATTTTGGAGTGAGAAGGTCAAGCCCCTCGCGAGGACCAGAACCGCTGCCTGGATCAGGGCTGCCAGCAAACGCCAGCACGCCAGGAGCTCGGGTCCGGGACGCTGGCGGCCGTGACGGCCGTGGCTGGTGATGTGACCAGAGTGGCTATCGTGGACTATTTCTTCACAGTACGTTGCTGGTCAACCGTGAGAGGGGGAGCGTGACGATGGAGGAGCCGCCGGGTTGGGCCGCGGATGTCGATGTCAGCCGACCGAGCATAGCCAGGGCCTACGACTACGCTCTCGGTGGATCGCACAACTTCGCGGTCGACCGGGAGGCGCTCCGCCGGGCGCGGGAGGTGTTTCCGGATATTGACCTGGTCGCCAGGTCCAACCGGCTCTTCCTGCACCGGGCGGTACGTTTCCTTGCCGGGGAGGCGGGCATCACGCAGTTTTTGGATCTTGGGTCGGGTGTGCCGACGGTTGGCAACGTCCATGAGATCGTCCAACGGGTGAACCGGGACTGCAGAGTGGTCTATGTTGACATCGACCCGATCGCGGTCATCCACTCGAGCATGCTGCTTGCCGATGATCCGCGGGCCACCGTCGTGCAGGCCGACGTGCGCCGGCCGGAGTCGATTCTGACCTCCCGCGCTGTCACCGAATTTTTTGATCTTTCTCAGCCGGTTGCCGTCCTGATGGTGGCCATCCTGCATTACATCGGGGACAGCGACGACCCCGCCGGTATTGTCGATGCCTTCCGGCGGGCTACCGTGCCTGGCAGCTACCTGGCGTTGTCTCACATCAGCCCGGACGAGCGGACCGAAGAGATCGAACAGCTCGAACAGCTCGAACAGCGGTCCCAGGCCGCCCGGACCGGCATCGTTGCCCGTCGTTGCCCGGACATCGCGGCGCTGCTCAAGGGATACGATCTTGTCGACCCCGGTCTTGTCCACGTGCCGATGTGGCGCCCGGACGGGGGAGACGGTACCGCGGATCCGTTCGCCGCGGCCCCGGAACGTTCGACACTTTTCGCGGCGGTGGGATGCCGGTAGCTCATATCCCGGCCCAGAAACGGCCGTACGAGGTGATTTTTGGCCATGTGAAAGGCTCTTGAGGAGTATGTGTGAGGCCATTACACCCGGCTGTCCGTCAGCGGGGCGTCGAACGCTTCGCGCTGGCGTGGGCGCGGGAACTCGTCGATGCGAGCTGTTTGACAATCAATGTGGTTGAGGTCGAGCAGCGGTTACGGGTACTGACCGGCCGGCTTGTCGACGCTCTACTCGCTGAAACGTTC
Source organism: Protofrankia sp. CiT1 (assembly GCF_917627335.1). Lineage (NCBI taxonomy): Bacteria > Bacillati > Actinomycetota > Actinomycetes > Frankiales > Frankiaceae > Protofrankia > Protofrankia sp. CiT1. Next base: position 15,331 of record NZ_CAKJTP010000032.1, read on the forward strand.
GTGACAGCGCCCGCGGTCATCATCGGCGCCGCCATCATTGAGTACCGCTTTGGTGCGGGCGATGCGCTCGCCTGCAGCATCCGGGCCGTCGGGAACAGGCTGCTCGACGACCTGGAGCTCGATGCGGCAGACGGGTACGCGGCCCGGCTGGTGGCTCTTCAGGCAGGTTTGGCGGACGGGTACACGCAGGCTCTCCGGGAACAGATTCTCGCTGCTCAGGATTCGATCCACCAGGCGGCGCTGTACGCGAGCGATGCCCGGTTCCGGCTGGTCTTTGCCGGCTCCGCGATCGGGATCGCGATCAGCGACGCTGACGGGTCGGTGATTGAGGCCAACGGGGCACTGCTGGAGCTGCTCGGGGTCGGTCCGGCGCAGATACACGGCCGGCGGATCGACGAGTTCGCTCACCCCGAGGATGCCGGGGAGGTACGGGCGGCCTATGGGCACCAACGTGGTGCAGGCCCTGAACGCATCCGGCTGGAGAAGCGGTTCACCGGTGCGGGCGGTGCGGTGGTGTGGGCGGACCTGACCATTTCGTGTCTGCGTGACGACGACGGCCGTTGCCGCGTCCAGTTGTCCATGGTCGTGGACATCACTGAGCGGCACCGGTTGCAGACCCAGTTGCGTTCACAGGCCTTTCATGACCCACTCACCGGCCTGCCGAATCGCGCGTTGCTGCTGGAACGGCTCAGTGACCTCATGGTCGCCGGTTCCGATGACCGGGTCGGAGTGTGTTTCATCGATCTCGATGGCTTCAAGACTGTCAACGACAGCCTCGGCCATGATGTGGGTGACCGGCTGCTCGTTGCGCTCGCGGATCGGCTCAGTAGCACGCTGCCACCGACGCATCTGTTCGCCCGTATGGGTGGTGATGAGTTCGTCGTCGTGGTAGCCGGTTCCACCGGGTCCGCCGATGTGATCGCTGTCGCCGAGCAGGTACTGGCGGAGCTGGCCAGACCGCTACAGGTCGACGGCCACCTGTTGTCGGTCAGCGCGAGCATAGGTGTTGTTGAACGCCCGGTCGCCGACGGTGACCCCCGTGACCTGTTACGGGCCGCGGATATCACGCTGTATCGGGCCAAGTCCGACGGCAAGGGCCGGTGGGCGCTGTTCGACGCCGAGCGCAACGCCCATGAGATCACCCGTCACACCCTTGCCACCATGCTGCCCGGTGCCTTCGAGCAGGACCAGTTCATTCTCGAGTACCAGCCGATCGTGGCACTCGCGGACGACAGCATGGCCGGTGTCGAAGCGTTGGTCCGTTGGCGGCATCCTCGTTTCGGCCTGCTGAGCCCCGGCCTTTTCGTCGATATCGCGGAGGAGACCGGCCTGATCGTGCCGCTCGGCGGACGACTGCTGTACCTGGCTTGTTTGCAGGCCAGGTCTTGGCAGGACCTCAGTCCCGCCCGCCCGTTCGTCAGCGTTAATCTCGCTGCCCGCCAGACCCGTGATCCCCAGCTGGTGGAGCAGGTCCAGCGTGTTCTCGGCGACACCGGGCTGTCCCCCGACCGGCTTCAACTGGAACTCACGGAGAGCGCGTTCATGGGTACGGCCGATGAACCGCTCCGTGCGCTGCGCGCCCTGGCTGACATGGGCGTACGGATCGCCATCGACGATTTCGGTACCGGCTATTCCAACCTTGCCTACTTACGGCGTCTGCCGGTGCACACCCTGAAACTTGCGGGACCCTTCGTTGAAGGCCTTCGATCCAGGCAGAAAGCTGACCCCGATGATGAGAAGATTGTGCAGGCCATGGTTGGGCTGGCGCACTCTCTGCGGCTGACAGTGACCGCTGAGGGAGTCGAAACCACAACACAGGCCGAACGGCTGCGAGCGGTCGACTGTGATACCGCGCAAGGTTACCTTTTCGCACGACCACTACCGCCCGAGGAGATCACTCACCGGCTCACCAGGCGATACCAGGAACGTACCAGTCCGAACAGGTGCGTTCCTGAACGCCCACGCTGGGAGCTGACCTGCGACAATACTCAGACAATCAGGTAGTTTACGGTCGCTGGGAGCGGTCGCCAGCGGATCAGCGGGCACGAACGATCAACGGTACCCGCTTGGGCTGGAGCATCGGCGATCGGCTTGGGCGTACCCGGTGGCCAGGGCTGGGGTGCAGCGTCCAGTGAGCCGTCACTGTTGCCAAAAAGATCATCATTTCTTCCCAGGCGAATGGCTCACCGATGCAGTTTCTGTTGCCCGCGCCGAACGGGAGAAAATATGTGCGCGGCAGTGCCGCCGCGGCGGCACCGCCCCACCGGTCTGGATCGAAGGTGCTGGGCGCGGCGTAGACGGCCGGATCGCGTTGTATGGTCCACACGGAGAACAGCACATGAGATCCCGGCGGAATCCGGTGTTCGCCGAGGGCGACTTCTGTCACAGTCCGTCTGGACAGCAGCCAGGCCGGGGGGTAAAGGCGCAGCGTCTCGGTCAGCACCTGGCGCAGGTAGCCCAGGTTGGCCAAGGTGCTGTGGTCGAGTGACCTGCCGGCCAGGGCTGCGTCCACCTCGTCGGCCAGTCTTCGCTGGATGTCCGGGTGCTGGCTGAGGAGGTGACAGGCCCAGCTCAGCACATCACGCACGGTTTCGACGCCACCCAGGAAAAGGGCCATCGCCTCGTCGCGGATCTGCTGATCGGACAGGCCGGGGCCATCGCCCTGCGCACGGGCGGATAACAGTATGGCCATCAGATTGCCGTCGGTGGCGCCACGCGCGCGGCACTGGGCGATGACATTCGTCAGTATGTCGTCGAGCCGATGCCGGGCGCGGTTGAAGCGGCGGTTGCCTGGGGTGGGCAGCTTCTCCAACCAGCCGATCGGGAAGGCGATGCGCCTGGTCACGCCCTTGAGCAGAACTGGCAGGGCCTCCTCCACCTGGACCGCGACGCTGTTACCGAGATCGGCGGAGAACAGGGCCCGGCATACCACGGCGACCGTGAAAGCATGGATCTCCTGGCCGAACTCGACCACCTGGCCGTCGCGCCACGCGGTGGCGCGTTGTTCGGCGCTCTCCCGCATCTGGTCCGCATAGGCGGCGATCTGCGCTGTGTGGAATGCCGGCTGCATCAACCGGCGGTGTGCCATGTGGGTCGGTTCGGTGGAGTTCAGCAGCCCGTTGCCGAGAAACGGCGCTGACTTCTCGTACCCGATGCCCTTGGCGAACTTGTGGACATCCCTGGTGAGAATCTGGTGCACCCAGGATGGCTCGTTGATGACATAGGCCACGGTCGGTCCGAGGCCGATGGTGACGATGTCACCCCTGCCGCGCAGGGACTCGAAGAAACCACGCGGTTCGGTCAGCATCCGGTGCATGTGCCCGAACAGTGGAAGGCGCCCGGGAGCCGCCGCGACGCCTGTGGGTGTGGCTGGCATTGATGTGCTCTCCCTTATATTTTGCGTCCGCAACGGGCGGTGGGCTCGGGATTGAAGCGGGTACCGTCATCGCTGACTTTGACGAATGACAAGCAGGCGTTCAGTTGACCGGAGTTCGTGGCCATGTCGAGGGGCGCGGGCAGCAGGCCGTTGGCGTTGTAGTCCCGGACCGCTCGAAGGCCGTGGATGAACTGTTGGCGGGTGGGGCAGATGCCGGCTTCCTGCAGCCCGCGGATCATCATATCCGCGGAGATCCAGCCAGACAACGCGCCGCCCTGGACCGGGGGCTGCAGCTGTGGGGCGTACATGTTCATGGCCCGAAGGAACTCCCAGTGTGCGGGGGTGTCCAGCTCGAACGGGGTGTACTCGAGGAAGTAGGAGGTTCCGGCGAGCTGCCGGCCGTACTTCTGCAGCAGGCTCTGGTCGTAGCCGGGTGAGAACGACAGGGTGACCTTCAGCGGTACGCCCGCGTTGCGGGCGCCGATGAGGGCCTGGTCGAGAGCGTCCGGGGCAGTCAGCGCGATCAAGGTGTCAGCACCGCTGGCCTTGATCTGGGCACCGAGGCTGGTCGGGCTGGCTGCAGGGCTGACGTCGGCGGAACCGGCGATCCGGACACCAGCGGTGCGCAGGCTCGTGCTCACGTTCTCCGCGATGGTGCGCATGGTCTCGGAGAACGCGGTCCGTAGGATGAACGCGGTCCGACCGCCCTGGGAAACAGCGTAGTCACCCCAGGTGGTGATGGATCCCGGGCTTGTGAAGCTCAGGTGGGTGAACATGTTGTCGTCGGCGCTCCACACCGGCTCCAGCGCGAGGCCGGTCACCGGAATGCCCTGCTCATGCAGGAACGGCGCGGACCCGGTCGCGGCCCCGGTGGTCTCGATGATCCCGAAGACCCCGTCGTCGTTGATCAGGGAACGGGCGCTGGCGAGGTTCGTGGCGGGATTGGAGGCGTCGTCCCGCCAGGTGTAGGACAGCGTCCGGCCGTTGACCCCGCCGTCCGCGTTGGCCGCGCTCAGCCGCGCGTCCACGCCGGCGCGGAAGGCGTGGAATCCGTCCGCCAGCGGGCCGGTGGCCGGGTAGAGAAAGCCTATTTTAACCTCTTTGTCGGTCACGCCGGGGACCGTGCAGTTCTGGCCTTCCGGGTTGCCGCTGATCGGCGAGGCTCCGCATGCGGCCACCGTCAGTGCGATTGTGGCACGTGCCACGGCGACAGCGATCCGCTGGACGGTTCGGCGCTGTCTGTCCATCTGGGACCTCCTACCAGGAGCACGTTCCGAAGAAGCCGTGGTTCCTGAACGGCGAAACTGCTGAAACTGATATTTACTATCCCGTACCTCTTCAAAAACCATAAAGGGGCTAAAAGGATTAAAAGTTTTAAAAAGCATGAGGTATGAGCCGGCTGTTTCGTGAACGGGCAGCTGAAAGGCCCGTTATTCGGCTGCCATGAAGTCCCGACGCCGTCGTTTGCTGTGCCGTCGCCCGTTTGGGATCATGGATGTGCTGGCGGGCCGGCGGCGCCGATACTGACGGGGTTGGATGCGCTGGAGGGCAGGTCGCCGGCTGGTTTTTTCCAGGTGCGGCGGAACTCTGGGGAAGCCGTCGGGGAGACCGTGGCCGTCTACCGCGGCACGCCCGGCGGACCACCAGCCGCGCTCGAGGGCGCGATCATTGTTCCGCGAGCGGCCGGGACTGTTGGGTGGCGACCGACGAGCCAGGGTACCCGTGCATCGCGCAGCGATGGACGGGAAGCGATGGACGGGGAGGGATGACGCGAGGTGCGTGCCCTGGCCCCGCGACGCCGCGTCCCCTATTGCCGGGCGCTCTGAATGTGACCGTGGGATCGCGCCGGGCTGGCGTGGGGCGTCCGCGGCGTGTGTTCAGCGCCCGAAACAGATGGTGCGTCCTGTTCGGACCTTGTCGGCCTTGTAGGTGACCTGATCGATGGAGACGCCCGCACGGTCGACGAGGAGGAGAGCGTCACCGCGGTTGCCGAGCTGGACCGCTCCCCGGGCTGCGACCTGGATGACGGCTCCGCCGACGAGGGTGCCGGTGAGGTCGTGCCGGCCGCCGGCCGAGTCGAGCAGGCCCCAGCCAGCCAGATCGATCGGGGATGCCGTCGTGTTGAGCAGGGTGACCAGCTCGTGCCCGCGGTCGGCGCCGACCGGGTCGGGCAGCGCGGCCACGATGAGCACGTCGCCTGCGGCGACGGTGTGTGGGTCGGTCGGTGCGCCGGGTGGCGTCGGGTCCGGGCCGATGATGAAGTCCTCGGGCCAGACGGTCAACTGGACGCGGTGTTCCTCGGCGTGGATGACATCGTGCAGGTTGCCCGACTCATGCCGGTCGAGCAGGAACAACGCGTCGTCCCGGTTGACCGTGTCGGTGCGCAGCCACGCGTCGAAGCCGTCGAAGCTGGTGAAGCCGGCCGCGAGGTAGGGCACGATCCGGCGGAACAGTTTGGGCCAGACCACCAGCTGTTGTAGGTCAGCGAGGTTGGCGATGGTGGCGGCGCCGTTGGGGTCGGCGGTGGCACGCGGCCACAGCCCGGCCGCGTCCCGGGCGGCGCGGGCCGCCCGGGATATCCCGGCCAGGTGGTTGCGCAGGGCTGCCGGCAGGGTGGCGTAGAAGGCCGGGTAGACGTGCCCGGTCGTTAGCAGAGCGGCGTTGACCGACTGGTCGATCAGGGCGTTGTCGGCGAACACCGACGCGCCATCCGGCCCGGGGTGCTCGCCCGGGTAGACGAACGCGATCAGGCGGCCGTTGCCGTCGATGCCGTTGGACAGCACATGGCCGCGCAGACTGTCCTGATCGGCCGACTGCACGTTGTTGGGCAGATCGGGGAAGAAGACGATGTTGGTGAAGCCCAGCAGACGCAACAGTTCGTCCCGGGCCGCGTTTGCGCCGGCCAGCTCCTGATGGGTCTCGCCGAAGTGGGTTTCCAGCGCGTCGATCGCTTCCAGCCGGACGGAGATACCATGGCCGTTGATGCCCGGCGGGCGACCGGACCGGCGTGGCAGCCTCTCAACCAGTGCGGGCGTGTCGGGGAGGAACTTGACCGTGTCGCCGTCCGGTTCCGGCCCTTGGCGCGGCCGGTCGGGATAGCGGATCACAAACCGCCCATGTAGCACCGTGTATGTCATGACCGTCCCCCGATCGCTCAGGACCCGCTGGCATCAGCCCATCCTGACGCGGAGCGTAACGTAGCCGCGTCTGATTCTCCCGAACCGAGACTGTCAACTTTCCGGTCGGGCAGCCTGGGCGCCAGCCGGCCATGAGCCCAGGTCGCCGGGCCTGAGCCGCCGTCCGGTGGTGAGCTGGTGGGTCATAGCGCGGGGTCGCGGGGTGGCCTACGGCCAGGTCACAGGATTGACTTGTTGAGAATTCTACATTCTGAGCCAAGAGCACATGGGATCATGCGGGTGGGGCCGGGACGAGACAGCGGACGCGACATCGCAGGATCCCCCCATATAGGCTCCGACCTCGAACCGAGTCCCGCCGGGTGGTCCACCCCCGTGCTGGACCGACGTAACTGCGTTCCGGGTCGCCTGCCACCCCCTGCGCGCCGTGCCCGTGTCCGCCTCGCCCCGGACGGTTCCCAGAAAACCGCGAACGGGGGCTGTGGGCTATCCCCGGAATCCGGGGGTCGCGGACCCGTTTCGTACTGACTGGCTGCTTCCGGCGGGCATCAGCGGGTATCAGTGGGCATCAGCCAAAAGCTCCCACGGCCCCCCGCACCGCTGCGCGTGTTCCACATCCCCGAGTTCGGGGGCACCTTAGCCCGGTCGCGGGGCCGTACACTCCGGCCCGGACGAGGCGTTGAGCTGGGCCGGGGAACGTGCGAGGAGGTAACGGAGCTGGATTCGACGGCATCGGCGGCGCGGGTCGGCACGTCGTCCGGAGAGGTTATCGGGATTCCAGTGGGCGGCCAGCTCGTTTTCGGCCGGGGACCGGACGTGGACGTGATGATTGCGGTCGGACGCGGGCTGTCCCGCCGGGCTGGGCTCATCGCCGCCGTCAACGGCGGCGCATGGGTCGCCAACATCAGCTGTACACATGCGCTCTACACGGTCAGCGACGGTTACCGGATCCGGTTGCCGCGGATGGAGGAGCAAGGCGAGCCGTGCGGCGGATGGTTTCTCCGGGCCGGAACCGTGCTGGTCGGTTCACGGGCAATGCTGGACGAAGGCCAGCCCCTGCGGGTGGCGGTCGGCGCTTCGGCCGAGGACTTCGACCCCACGGCCACCGCCGGCCGGGAACGGGTGCCGGGGCGGCTGGACGACGACTCGACCCTGCTTCCGTTGTATCTGGACCCGAAGACCAAACTGTTCCTGGTGGCGCTGATGTGGTGCCGGCCGTGGCTGATCGACCCGACTCGCACCACGCCACTGCCCCGGACACCGGAGATCGCCCGGGCCGCGCTCGAGGTGACCGACGCGCATTTCGAACTGGAGCGCTTCGACAACGACCCGGCGTTTCGGGACCGGCTCTCCGCCCGGGTCGGCGAGCATCTCAAGGCACTGCGCCACAAGATCACCGAACGTGCTCTGGTCCGCCCCGGCGTCCGGCTGTCCGACGAGGTCGTCGTCGAGGTGCTGTTGGAGAACGCGGTCATCACGCCGGCGGATCTGGCCCGGCTCAATGATCCGGCCTGGTGCTCCCGCCAGGAGGACCTCTGGTGGACCCGGCGGCCGTGACCGGTGCTGCTACCGCCGGCCGGCGGCCACGTCCGCGGGTCCTGGCTGGACGTCCCCGCTGGGCGTCACGGATGGACGTCGAACGAGGCATGCGCGGTGGACCCGTCGGTTGCCGTGGCGACGACGGTGTAATGCCCCGGTGGGATTGGGCCGGTGAAGAACTCGTGCGACTGGTTGATCGTGTAGTTGAAGGTGCCGGCCAGGTCGATCGTCTGCTGATAGCCGGACACCCTGCCACCGGCCAACGTGACCGTGACCAACTGGTTGGGCACCCAGCCGCGCCCATGTACCACGAACCCGGTGGCTCCGTCGCCCATCGGCTGGTTGACCAGCAGCTGCGGCCGTCCGCCGGGACGGTCGGAAGCTCCGGACAGCGGCGGCCCTGGCCCGAGCAGGCGTGGGTCATACCCGCTGTAGGCGTTCTGGGAATTCTGCGTCTGGTTTGCCCGGCTGCTGGATCGAGCGCCCAGGATGCCGCCCGCGATCAGCAGAGCGGCCACCGTGCCTATCGATATTATGATCATGGCGGCCTGGCCGAAACGCGGCTCCTTCGCCGTCGGCGACCGGCCCTCGCCCGCCCGGCCCTTGCCTGGCCGGCGGTTACCTCGCCCGCCCGGCGGAGCGCTTGGCCGCGGCAACTGCCGGGCGGGCAAGGCGAATCGGCGCCGTCCAGCCGCTTCAGCAACGCCGGGCGAGGCGGCCGAGGCAGCGGCTGCGTCCTGTTGCGTGGTGGGTACGGCCATAGCATCCGAAGCGAGCGGGCCTGGGTGGGAAGTGAGCGAGCCGGGGCGGGAGGCGAGGGTGGCGTCCGGGCCGGTCGGCTCGGGGATCCGGGCGGTGGCCTGGGGGCGTTTCCGGTACTCCTGGATCAGGGCCAGTCCCGCCGCCGGCAGTACCGACGGCTCCGAGCCGTGCTCTGTTTCAAGGTCCACATACGGCGCGAGCTCGGCGAGCAGCACCGCCGGAGTGGGCCTGCGCTGCGGATCCCGGTCCAGGCAGGCGGCTACCAGGTCGGTCAGCTCCGGCGGCAGCCCGCTGAGGTCCGGCGGTTCGGTGGCCAGTTGGATCAGGATGTCCATCACAGTTTCCCCACGGTATGGGGCGTGCCCGCTCCCGGCGTACAGCAGCGTGGAGCCGAGCGAGAACACGTCACTCGCGACGGCTACCTGGCGGGTGTTGCGGGCCTGTTCCGGCGCCATGTACGCGGGTGTGCCGACCGCTCCGTGTGTCGAGGTGAGCTGGATTCGCTCCACCGCCCGCGCCACCCCGAAGTCGATCACTCGCGGCCCGTCCAGGGAGACCAGCACGTTCGACGGTTTCAGATCCCGGTGCACCAGCCCGGCACCGTGGATCGACTCCAGCGCCTCCGCGCAGCCGGCGGCCAGCCAGCGGACGGCCGGCACCGGCAACGGGCCGCACGCCCGCACCAAGCGGTCCAACGATGGAGCTGGCACGTATGCGGTAGCCAGCCATGGCACGCCGGCGTCCGGATCAGCCGCGACCACGGCAGCCGTGAACACTCCGCTGACCCGCCGTGCCGCCGCCACCTCCTGCGTGAACCGAGCCCGGAAATCCGGTTCTTCGGCGTACTCCGGTTTGATTGTCTTCACCGCAACCAGACGGCCAGCCGCTGACCTGCCTAAATAGACCCGGCCCATGGAGCCGGCCCCGAGCTGGCCCAGTAAGACGTACGAACCAATCCGGTCCGGATCCCGCCCAGACAACGGCCCGAGCAACGCCTGTTGGGCACCCATGCACGTTCTCCTGCTTCCCATCCGGGGATATTGGTGTCCATCATGCCGATTCTCGGGCCGGGGCAGGTTCTCGGCCCGTACCGCGGCTGGAGCCAACCGGCGGAAGCGGTCAGGGCCGGCCCTGCCGGGGGCACGATGTTGAGCACGGTTTTCCTGACAGCCCGGTCGTCGGCCGCATAACGCGGTGCGGTGGCCATTTCGGCCGGCGCGAGCGTGGCGCTGACGCACGGGAGCTCACGCGCGCAGCCATACGTCCCGAAGCGCGCGGGGAAGCCCGGCTTCGCCGATGGGCTGAGCGGGGATCCCGGAGCGCGGCCCGGGGACCGTCAGGCCGCATCGATGTAGAGGTTTTCAGGCCATGAGCACATCACGGTGCCGCCACGCGAGGGCCAGCAGCGCCGCGCCGGCAGCTTGCGTCGGTTCGCGGCGGACGATACGCGCTACGTTCTGTTCACTGAAGGCGATGCCGGGACCGCTGCTGCCGGCAGCCAGTGTCGACAGCACGCGGCCTTCATTGTTGGCCGTGACCAGATTGCCGAACACCTCGTCGAACATGGGCGCGTCGAACACGGCGACGGTGAGGAGGTCGGTGGCGAAGGTGAGTGGGTCGGTGCCCATGCCGAGCACAAACAGCCGCAGCTGGCCGCGGTCGCGAGCGCGGTTCAGGCGGGCGGCGAACGGCCAGGCATCATAGTCGATCGGTAAGAGGTCACTGCCGTAGTTTTCTGGGTTTCCCAGAAGTTCCTCAGAGAACTCGCGGATGCTGGATCGCCACAGGTCGAAATCGTTTCTTTCGTTTCCCGGCGCGGTACCGGATGGCTGGAAGACCCCGACGGGGATCACCTGATACAGCCCGCCGGCGTGGCCGACCGTGGCCGGGTCGCGCCAGTGCAGCAGGAACGATGCCGCGCCGGCCGTCCGGTCGACGCGGAGCGTCAGCGTGCTGATCGCCATGTTCGTCGAGCGGGCGGTGAGGTCCCACGGTTGCGCGACCGCGGCGCGCAGCGGCGTCCCGCCAAGGCCCAGCGTGTGGGCCGCGTACTCGTGGGCGCACGCTTCGCCGACGTCCAGGGCGTCGAAGTAGCGCCCACGGCCGAACAGCATGCGGCCTCGGCCGCCGGACAGGTCGGCGGCCAGGAGCCGGTACGTGGGCAGGTTGTTGAACACCGCCGGTGCGGCGAGCTCCGCGACGGCGGCGGAGTAGGTGCCGTACCGGGTGCCGTTCGCGCGCAGGGGCCGGACCGGCTCGGAAAGCTGTTCCCTGCCGGTCAGCCCGCGGGCGCCACCGGTCACGTCGAGATGGAGATCGATCGAGTCCAGCGGCAACGGGACGGGTGGCAGCCACCGCTGGTCGGCGAGCAGCGGAGTGCCTGCCACGCGGACGTCCGGCGGGTAGTCATCGGCTGCCGTCACCGCGAGCGTGAAGCGGTGTCTGATCAGGTGGCTGCGGACCCGCAGCCATTCCCGTTCGCTGTCGCTTGGGCCAGAGAGCCGTTCGTCGATCGTCATCCGCTTTGTCCCCGCTCTGCCACTGAGTATGTGCGGCCCGCGGCCCACAGTCCCGCACTACGCCGGGCCTGGATCTGGACACGTCAGCCGGCCGGCGAGGCGGATCAGACTAAAGGATCATTAAGAGCGCCCGGCAATAGGGCGTTCGATCAGGGAGCGGCGTCCGGGTGGATGGATCGCGAGGCGGCGGAGGGAGGCGCCCTGTGTGGGGCGTCGACCGACGAGCCGGGGTACCCGTGCATCGCGCGGCGATGGACGGGGAGCGATGACGCGAGGCGCCGACCGGGCGGCGCGGGCCGGACAGTCCTATTGCCGGAGGCTCTAAATATCCCGGCGCCGAGTGAGCTGGACGCCGATTGTGCCGAAGAGCAGCGTGTATCCAATCATGATTATCAGGCCGGTCCACTGCGGCGGCGCATGGTCGAACGCCTGCCCGGGGGTGGTCATGACCAGCGAGGCGACCGCGGGCGCGATCACGATCGCCCCTTGAACCCACGTATGGTGGTAGGCGTTGTAGATCAGTTCGAAGATGACCGCGACCGCGGCGGTGCCGAGCAGGTAGGCGGCAATGCCGGTGATGACCGAGCCGAGCTGGCTGCGGATGAGGGTGCCGAGTCCCAGGCCGAAGATGGCCCACATGATGAACGCCAGTAGGTTGAGCAGCACCGATCGGACCACGGCCCAGTCGGCCAGTGAAACACCAAGCTGCTGGCTGTGTAGGTAGATCGGGGTGACGATGACATCGATCAGGGTCGACACGAGCCAGAACAGGGCGCCGAAGCAGGCGGCGGCGATGAACTTGGCCACGATGACCGTGCCGCGGCGTGGATTGGCCAGGTAGGTCGCCGTGGCGGTCTGGTGGCTGTACTCGTTGGTCACGACCAGGACACCGATGAGCATCGCGAACAGCACACCGAGGAACTGGCCAGAGGTCATCATGTTGCTGGCGATCGCGGCCTGGCCGGCGTGCGTGTGCGCACGGGCGGCGGTGGCAAGGGCCTGGGCCCTGTCGGCTGGGTCCAGACCAGCGAGTGCCGGGTGCAGGTCGTAGTGGTGGGAGACGCCGTTGCGGAGCAGCGCCTCCGCGGTGACGAGAACGATGCCGATACTGAACATCCACCACGTGTTCGTGGTGCGTATCTTCATGATTTCGGCGCGGACCCGGTGCATCGGGGCGAAGCCGGTGCGCGGCGCGGCCGAGATGACGAGGCTGTCGAGCGGGCTCATCGGATTGTGGCCTTGCCTCTGGTGAGTTCGAGGAAGACGTCTTCCAGGCCGGGCCGTTCGGTGACCAGCTGATGCACGACGACACCGGCACGGGCGGCAGCCTCGCCGACCGCGGTGGCGTCCATGCCGGTGATATGCAGGTCGCCGTTCTCGCGTGTGACAACCACGGCGTCCTCGCCGCATGCGGCGGTCAGCTTCTCGGCGTCGGAGATGCGGACCAGGACGCGGGCGGAATGCGCCATCGAATCCAGCACCGAGTCGACCGTCCCCTGGGCGACCAGCCGGCCGGCGGCGATGATGACCAGGTCGTCGGCAAGCTGCTGCATCTCGGCAAGGAGATGGCTGGAGACCAGCACGGTGCGGCCGTCGGCGGCGAGGGCTTTGAGCAGGTCGCGCATCCAGCGGATACCGTCGGGGTCCAGGCCGTTGGCCGGCTCGTCGAGGATCAGGACCCGCGGGTCGCCGATCAGTGCCGCGGCGATCCCCAGCCGTTGCCGCATGCCCAGCGAGTAGCCCTTGAATGTGCGGCGCCCCGCCGGGGTGAGACCGACGAGTTCGAGGACCTCGTCGGCGCGCTCCAGGGGGATGCCGACGGACTGGCAGATGATCCGCAGATGGTTGCGGCCGGTGCGGCCCCGGTGGGCGGCGCTTGTCTCCAGCAGCCCGCCGACATGGCGCAGCGGCTCCGGCAGGTCGATATAGCGGATGCCGCCGATGGTGGCGGTGCCCGCGGTCGGTGCGGCAAGGCCGAGGATCATGCGTAGTGTCGTGGTCTTCCCCGCGCCGTTGGGGCCCAGGAAACCTGTGACCCGGCCCGGCCGCACGACGAACGACAGGTCGTCCACTGCCGTGACTCCGTTATAACGCTTGGTCAGGCCGGAGACAACGATCTGACCGTCGAACGCCGGGCGCGGTGTTGCCGATCGCACGCCCTTGCCCGAGATCAGCGGTGGTAGGGCAGGATCCGTCCCGCCCATCGAGGGCGGCTCCTCCTGCCTCGCTTTATGGTTGCGGATGTACCATACGGTGCTGCCGATAGTGAGCAGAAGCAGGAGAACCAGCATCAGCGAACCCATCGCGGGGTGGGCCGGAGCGCGGTGGCGGTGTAGGTGGCTGGTCGATCGTCATGGGCCATGGCAGAACTCTAGGTAGTAAGAGCGCCCGGCAATAGGGGACGCGGCGTCACGGGGCCAGGGCACGCACCTCGCCGC
>NZ_CAKJTP010000032.1:29291-31424 GCF_917627335.1 Protofrankia sp. CiT1
GAGAGCGCCCGAGAATAGGACTGTCCGGATCGGGCGCGGATGAGCCGCTCCCTGACCGAACGCTCTATCCTCGGGCGCTCTCAGTGGCCGCCGCCGGGCCGCGATTGCCGCCAGGCTGGTGTGGCTGGTGTGGGGGAGTGTCCGCCGGATTGCAGGGCCCGCGGCGGAGTGCCGCGGGCTTCGCGATCCGGCGGATGGTGGTCAGCGCCAGTTGAAGAGCTGGCCGCGTACGGCGCCACCGGGGAACTGTGCGGTGTGCAGGTTGGTGTAGAAGTTCGAAGGCTGAGTTGCGATGTCCTTGACCAGCGCCGCGTCAAGGCCCGTGGCAGTGCCGGCCACGGCGAAGATCGTGCTGGGCATCGGGGTGGTGAAGAGCGGCACGACGACCGGGCCGTTGACCCCGAATGTTCCCTTGTGGATGTGGCCGAGGGTCGGTGAGATACCCAGCCAGGCGAAGGAATAGCCGACCTCTGTGTCCCGAGGATGGATGAACGCCACCGCCCGACCGGTCGGGTCGCCGACCGCCGGACCGCCGGCAACCGGGACCTCCTGGTCACCGGAGAGGAACGCCTTGCTTCCACTGCCCCCGAGCAGGCTGAGCAGATCGGCGGGCGCATCCAGCTTGGTGAGCTGGCCGCGTACGGCGCCACCGGGGAATTCCTGTGTGTGCAGGTTCAGATAGAACCCGGCCGGGTCCGCGCGCAGCGCGTCCGCTATAGCTGGGTCGCTGACTGTTACAGCACCCGCATCCGCGGTCACCGTTTCTGGCACCGCGGTACCCCACAGCGCCACCTTGACATCGCCGTTGACGCCAGCGGCGCCTTGATGGATGTGACCGAGTGTCGGCGCGCCGATTCCCTTCCAGGAGAACGCGAAGGTCACGCGGTCACCCTGCAACCGGATGATGGCGGTGGCGCTACCGTCGGGATCGCCGACCGCTGGTTTGCCGGCAACCGGTACCTCGTTGGAGCCCTCCAGTTTGGCTTTGAAGAATACCGGCTTGAGCCGGGCGCGCCGGATGCCAGCGGCGCGATCTGGCCTGGCGGTGGTGCTTGTGACGGTCGTGTGGTCCGGCGTGTGCGGGGCCGCCTGGGCGGTTGCCTGCACCGCTGTGACACCGACCAAACCAAGACTGAGTGCCAGCGTCGACAGCGCTAAAGCGGGTGCTCGCATCTCCCATATCCTTTCGTACCGGTAGCTCCGTATAGAGTCCATTTGGCGGATCATCATAGACACGTGGCGCGGGCTGCCGTTGGTTCACCGCAGCTTGGTTCTGTCGTCCGTTGAACTGGGGCGGGGACGGCTACGTGTGAGTTCCGAATCCATCTCACCTGTCTGGAGGAAATCTCATGCGCACCCGGATGTTCTTACTCGGGGCACTCCTTGTCACCAGCCTCGCCGCCTGCGGTAGCGGATCCGGCCAGGGCCAGCACGACACCCCGGCTACCCCGGCCACCCAGGCCGCGGAGCCGGTAGCGGTCAAGATCGCAGATTCCAGCCTCGGGCCCATCCTGACCGACCAGGACGGACGGACTCTCTACGCCTTCGCTGAGGACAAGAACGGCACCAGCACCTGCACGGGCCAGTGCGTCGCCACCTGGCCCGCGCTGATCAGCCGCACCCCTGTCGTCGCCGGGACAGGCACCGACAAGGGGCTCCTGTCGCAGGTCACCCGGGCCGAAGGAACCAACCAGGCGGTTTACGGCGACTGGCCTCTCTACCTCTATGTCGGCGACATGGGACCCGGTGACGTCGATGGGCAGGGCGTCGACGGTGTCTGGTTCGTGATCGGCGCCGATGGGAAGCTGATCAAAACGACATCGTGACCGCCGGCCGCACGGTGCGGAATCGACCGCCAGCGTCGCCTCCGGGCATCGACAGCCATGTGTAGGGCCGGCAGCCGCGGGTAGCCCGGATCGTCGCGGGGCATCGGACCAGACATTGGCCCAGGCGGTCGGCGGGCGTTCGCACGACGGGTTTGCTACCGGTGACAGAAGTGGTCACCGGTAGTGAGCCATGCACACCACGTGCGCGCGGCGGCTGGCGATGGAGGCCCGCCGCCGGCCGCCACGGTGAACCGACGCGTTCGGGTGGCATTCGACCGGAGGCCAGGACCTGGAGGCCACCGGAGCT
>NZ_CAKJTP010000032.1:31930-39270 GCF_917627335.1 Protofrankia sp. CiT1
GGAGGCCACCGGAGCTGGAGGCCATGGAGGCCACCGGATCCGGGTGGCGATACTCTCCTCATCGTGCTGAGAGAACTCGATCTGCGGGGAACCCTTCCCTCGCCGGTGCGGCTGCGTGGGCTGCTGCCCCGCGCGGCCCTGGACGTCGACGCGGCCTTGGACGCGGTTCGTCCTGTCTGTGACGATGTGCGTGACCGTGGTGACGCCGCGGTCCTCGACGCGGGCGAGCGCTTCGACGGGGTGCGCCTGGACGCGCTGCGGGTTACGCCCGCCGCGCTCACCGACGCGCTTGCGCACATCGGCACGGCCGTCCGGGACGCCCTGGCGGAGGCGATCCGCCGTACCCGGCTGGTCCATCGCGCGCAGTGCCGTGAACCGGTGACCGTCGAGGTGGCGCCGGGTACCCGGGTCACCGAACGCTGGATCGCGGTGGAGCGGGTCGGTCTGTACGTGCCGGGTGGGCGGGTCGCCTACCCGAGCAGCGTGGTGATGAACGTCGTGCCAGCGCAGGAGGCTGGTGTGGCTTCGCTTGCCGTGGCCTCGCCGCCACAGCGGGAGTTCGGTGGGCTGCCCCATCCGGTCGTTCTTGCCGCTTGCGCGCTACTGGGTGTGGACGAGGTGTACGCGGCGGGTGGCGCGCAGGCGATCGCGATGTTCGCGCATGGAACAGCCAGCTGCCCGGCTGTGGACGTGGTGACCGGGCCGGGCAACATCTACGTGACCGCGGCCAAGCGGCTGCTGCGTGGCCTGGTCGGGGTGGATGCCGAGGCCGGGCCGACCGAGATCGCGATTCTCGCCGACCATACCGCGGATCCCGCGTACATCGCGGCCGATCTGGTGTCGCAGGCCGAGCACGATCCGATGGCCGCCTGTCTGCTCGTCACCCCGTCCATCGAACTGCGCGACGCGGTCGTGGTCGAGCTGTCCAAGCGGGTGCCGGTGACCCGCCATCGCGAGCGGGTGGAGGCTGCCCTGGCCGGTCAGGGCGCGGTGGCTGTGGTCGATGATGTGGATGCGGGCCTGACCGTGGTCAACGCCTGGGCCGCCGAGCATCTGGAGATCCAGACCGTGGACGCGGCCACGGTCGCGGCCCGGGTCCGTAATGCCGGGGCTGTGTTCGTCGGGCCGTGGGCGCCGGTGTCGCTCGGTGACTATCTCGCCGGTTCCAACCATGTCCTGCCGACGGGCGGCACCGCCCGGCACAGCGGCGGGCTCGCGGTGGCCGCTTTTCAACGGCAGGTCCACGTAGTGGAGTGCGACCGTGCGGCGCTCGCCCAGGTGGCTCCCTGGATCGCCGCGCTCGGTGGCGCTGAGGATCTCATCGCTCACGTCGACGCGGTGGAGGCGCGTCTGCGTTGACCGGGGCGGCGGGCTCGGCCACCAGCTGGCGGCGACGGACCTTACCGGACATGGTCCGTGGCAACCGGTCGGTGAACCGCACTGACCGGGGGCAGAGGCCGGCGCTCAGATGCCGCGCCGCGTGGGTGAGCAGCGTCGCCTCCAGCGCGCTGCCCGGCTGGTGGCCCAGGGCTGGGACAACCACGGCCTGCGCGACCGTACCGCCCGTCGGGTGAGCCAGCGGCACGACCGCGACATCGGTGACAGCGGGATGCAGCCGCAGCACGGATTCGATCTCGTACGGAGAGATCCTCCGGTCGAACGACTTGAACATCTCGTCACGGCGTCCAAGCAGGCGAATCCATCCGTCCGGGCTCATCTGCGCCATGTCCCCGGTGCGGTATCTGCCGCCAGCCCGGATGCCAGCGGTTCGCTCGGCGTCGTCGAGGTAGCCGGCCATCACACCGACCGGCCCCGTCGCCAGGTCTACGCACAGCTCGCCGCATCCGGCGGCATCGGGATCTTCCAAGGTGATCTGGTAACCCGGGAGCGGTTTGCCAACCCAGCCCGGTCGTGGCCGCAGCCCGGGTGTGGTGCCGACCAGGGCGGTCGTCTCAGTCTGGCCGTAACCATCACGGACCGGCACCTGCCACGCGCCGCGGATGGCGTCGGCGAGATCAGGTTCAAGCGGCTCGCCGGCACTGAGCGCCTCACGCAGCGCCGGGCGTGCCGACCGCAGATACGGGCGCATCCCGCGCCATACGCTCGGCGGCGCGCAGAAGGTGTCGATACGCAGCTCCACGAGCAGGCCTGGCAGCCCTCCCAGCATGAGTGTTTCCGCACGCGGCGCGACGACCGTGGCTTCGGCGCTCCAGGGGACAAAAAGACTGCTCCATGAATGCTTGGCCCAGCCGGGGGCGGAGATGTTCACATGTCTGTCCCCGGGAAGAAGGCCATTCCAGTACATGCTGGACAGATGCCCGACGGGATAGCTGCTGTGGGTGTGGGCCACCAGCTTCGGGCGGTCGGTTGTACCAGAGGTGAAATAACAGAAGGCGACATCGTCCGCTGGAGTCGGCGCGGCCGGGGTGAATGCCGTCGCCGCGGACAGGCTGTCGTCATAGGAGGCCCAGTTCGGAACATCACCGGGAACGGCTATCCGGACGCCGGGGAGAGTGATTCCGTCGAAACGCCCGGCGGTGTCCGCGCGGCAGACCAGATGGCGAATTCTTCCGCGGCTGACACGGTCGGCGGCTTCCGGTGCGGTCAGGTTCGGATAGGTGGGGATGAGCACCGATCCGAGCTTGAGACAGGCGAGCACGCACTCCCACAGCTCCCGCTGCTGGCCAAGGACGATCATCACACGGTCTCCCCGCGCGACACCGAGGCCCCGCAACCAGTTCGCGGTCGCGTTGGAACGGGCCGACATCCGCGCATAGCTGACCGTGGCTGTGTCACCATTCGGGTCAAACAGCTCGAGAGCGGGCCGGTCGTTGTCCCGCGCCACGACGTCAAACCAGTCGAGCGCCCAGTTGAACGTGGCCGGGCGCGGCCACGCGAACGCGGCGCGGGCGGCATCGTGATCAAGTCTCAGGCGGATGAGGACATCCCGGGCGGCACGAAACCACTCGGTCGCTCCGGCCGGGTCCGCGCGGGGGCTGTCCGGCACATGTGTCGTGGTCATGGCCGGCTCGTCGGTATGAACGGCTGCCGGCTGGTCACATCCGCGGGTGACGCCAGCACGTCGCCGGCTATGCTGTCCGCGTCCGCCATGAACTCACCCCATGGGCCAGGCCGGCTGCTGCCGACCTGGGTGAACCACCGGGTATGTTCGGACGGAATACCGAGAACATACAGCCCGGGCTGTGGCACACCATTCCCGCCAACGGGGTGGAAGGGCGCGCCGGTCACCCAGACACCGCCGGTGTCATAGGATTTTCCCGCTCCGCTGTTTATATAGCTGGTGAATGTCCCGGTTCGCACCAGCTGACGCAGCAGCGGTGACTGCGCGCGCCGCAGATCCGGCTCGGGAATCCGGGCGTCAATCACCGCGTCCAGCCGGACGCGGGCACCCTCGACCTGTTCGGAGTCCGCGAAGAAACAGCCTTCGGTGTCATCGATGTCGAAGACGGCCGCGGGCCCGACAACACGTAGCACACCGCAGCGCATGAGCGCGAGGAACTGGCGCAGCCGTATGAAAGGCGGTCCCGTCGACACGAGGGAACATATGGGCGCGAACCAGCCGAGGAAGTCCTCGCGATGGGACGCTGGTGTCAGGCCGGCATAGCTCACCGCTGCCCGGATAACGGAGCGGACGTCTCGCAGGACGTCGAGCGCGGCCTTCACCGGTCCGTCGACGTTACCCAGTTCGGCGGCAGCGACATCGGCTCGGATAAATTCAGCGAGGGCTTCCTGGAAAGCCTGCGGACTGGTGAACCGCCGGCCCGCGAACGGCCGGGCGCACTGCGGGAGGTCCAGTTTCGGCAGATCGCCGACGTCGAAACGGCATGCCTGCGCGGACAGGGCCTCCCGCGGTGGCGTGTCGCGGGCCGAGATGATTACGGCATCGCTGAACATGGCGGCGATTTCAGCGCCGAACCGGTTGCGGATCTCGGTGGCGTAGTAGACCAGCTCGACTTCGGCCAGGAGCCAGGGCAGGACGTCCTCGCGAAAGTCCAGCTGTCCCCGCCGGCGCGCCGCTGTGATTCTTCGCAGCGTGAACAGGCGTGGCTGGTAGGCATGATCGAAGCTCTTTTGGTTACGTCCCCGTGCGGCGACTGGAACACCACCGCGCGAGCCGGCGACGATGAACGGCTCCCGCCCGCTCGGCATATAACGCAGCTCATCGGGGCCGCACACGAAACGGCCGCCCCGGCCCACCGTCAGCCACGCCGTGACGTCGTGGAAGGCCAGTCCCAGCCCGATTACCCCCACCGTTGACGCGGCCGGGAGCGTATCGAGAGCCATATCCGCCGCCGAGTCGGCTCGGACGTACCGGGCGCCGCCGCGGGTGGCGAATACCGACAGGCGGCGCTGGTTTTCGTCCAGCTCCGGCAGGGTATGACCGGTACAGATGACAACCCGATCGGCAAATATCTCGGTTCCGTCCGCCAGCCCCAACCGGAACTGTCCGTCGTGTTGCCGGTCGAGGCTGTCCACACGCCCGCGGACACCGACGAAGCGGATGCCGGCAGGCAGGCTGTTCCGCACCGCGTCGAGGACGAAACACAGGTATTGCCCGTAGCTCTGGCGGGGCGCGTACCCGTACGGATCCGCGTTCTGCGCACCGGACGCGCACCACCATTCCCCGAAGCTCGGTCCCGCTCCAGGCCGGGGCGGGCCGCTGTCAGGCGGGCCCGAGAACATGGTCACCTCGCCGGCGGGTGTGTTCATCAGCAACCACTCGGGCTGATCAGGCCGCCATATCCGGCCGGCACCGACGTGTTCCTGGTCGATCGCGTACAGTTCGATGCCGCGGATCGGTCGGGTGTCCGCGCAGCGGGCCGCGATCCTCTCGATCACGGCTGTGCCTCGGGGCCCGGTACCGATCACCGCGATCCGCAGTGGCCGGGGCGATCCAGGCACCGCCACAGTGGCCGCCGCCTGCTGAGCGGCACGATCGTTTTTTCGGGCGGTGTAGGAGAGCATCTCCAGCAGCTGGCCCGCGCTTATCGCCGTGCTTGTCGCCGTCGTCGCCGACGGGTGCTGGTTCGGCAGCGGAAGCCCCCCGACCTCGGCCCAGCGCAGCCGACCGTCAGAGGCAATCATGGACCGGGCGATTCCCGGGTTGTCAGCGTGCAGGCAGAACGGCACATCCAACAGCCCGTGCGCGAAGGCGCGCAGCAGCGCCTGGCCGATGTCGTCGCACAGGCCCACAACAGCGTCGACAATGCGTTTGGCCTCGTCGAACACCTCCCCGTAGTCCACCTCGGACAGGGTCGGCAGGCCGGCCGCCTCACGCGCGATGCCAGCGCGCAGGGCGGCGGCCGTCAGGGCCGAGATGTTCTCCGGCACCGCCGGTATGCGATGCGCCTCGGCCGCTGTCTTGACTATCAGCCGTTCCGCGCCCCCGCACACCGCGATGTCGACGCTGCTTTCCAGCAGGCGCCGCGCGCCAGCGGCGCTGGCCGGGTAGACACCCATATAGGTGTAAAGCACGATGTGTGACTCGACATCCGGCGGAAGCAGGGCCGTGGCCAGATGGCGTAGCGCGGCCAGCGCCTCGATGTCCTGCACGGGGTGGGTCTGCTGGGCGTAGCTGAGCGAGATGCTGTCCACACCATGCTCGACGAAGAAGAGCGCTTCCAGCAGGCTCATCGCGACCAGCAGGGACGGCGGGCACAGCTGGCCCATCAGGCATCCACCGAAGGTCTCCAGATGCGCTCGGAGCCCGGCCGTCCGACAACCGGCGGCGAACTGGCGCGTGGCGGTCCTCCACTGGCGCACCGACCGGGCCAGTGGGGTCCGTCCATAGGGGAGGCAGTAGGACACCGGACCGCCTTCGGTCGCGGACAGACCGGCCAGGAGCATGTTCGTGAAGATCTCGGCTGGCGCGGCTGACCCGTGCCGGACCTGGACGGGAATCTTTCCACGGGCGGCCGTGACCACCATCGCCGTGATGCGCGGACCGTGCGCGACGATGGGAAAGCCGTTCAGGGACTCGCCGCCCGCGGCCAGCGCCCGCTGGGCCGCCGCATGATCGCCGATCCGGGTGTAGCTGTCGAGCGTGATCGTGCCGACGGTGGGCGCATCGATGGAACCGACCGCCTGGATGCCGGCGGCCATCTGTGCCGGGTCGGGCATGCCCATACGCGGCTGGACAACCAGCCGGCCGGCAGCCGCGTGGAATCGAACGTAGGAACCGAGGTCCGCCGGCAGCAGGAGGGTCATGCCGCACCTTTCCCCAGCTCGGCTCGGGTACCGAGGGCCAGCAGGAGACCGGGCAGAGTTCGGGGGTCGGTCCGCTCGTCGCACACGGTGTCGAATCCGGCGTCGAGGAGCTCGGCCGATATTCCTTTTCCAGCGTCCCCGTGTATTCCCAGCCGCCCTCCGATGATGGCCGGTATATATCGGGTGGATGGCGCTGTCCGGATCTGGCGGATCAGCCGTGCCCCGTCCATCCGCCCGTGGCCGTTCACGGTACTGACGACCAGGGCATCGGGCCGGAGCGCCGTGATGGAGGACAGCACGAGGTCGTCCGGTACGCACGGGCCGAGATTGTGAACCTGGTAGCCCGCCTCTTCGAGAAGGAGATGCAGGAATACCAGATTCCAGGTGTGGGAGTCTGAGGAGACAGTGGTCAGCAGCACCTGCCGGCTCGGTATGGTGGGCGTGTTCACCGGACGATCGATTCCTCGGCCGTCGAGGCAGCCGGACGTGCGTGGGTGCCTGTCGTGGCGGTCTCGGCCGTGTTCCTGATCTCACCCGCCGACGGCTCTCTCGCCACCGCGGGCTTGCTGCGGATCGCCAGTACCGTGCAACCCAGCCTGCTGGACATCTGATGCCGCGTTCCCGGGCCTTCGACCACCAGGTCACCGGCGCTGAACGACCGCCCGTCGCTGCGGTCGAGGGTGCCGTCGAAGACGAGCATCAACTCGTAGCCAAGGTGCTCGTGGAAATCTCCGTGCGCGCCGGGGGGAAATCGTAAAAGCAGCCCGGCGGAGTCCTCACCGCCATCGTCCGGAGCCCACAGGATGTGGTGTTCGACCCCGGCTCGTCCCGGCTCCACCCATGGAGTCCAGGTGAGTTCGGACATCTCGAAGCCGCTGCGGAAGACGTTCCTGACAACGTGATCATGCATGACCTGGCCCTCCGTCGGTGCTCTGCCGCGGACTACGGCGCGTTTCGGAAGTCGTCGTTTGATCGGGGAGCCGCGTTCAGGTGGTTGCTGGCAAGGGCACGGGCTACCCCGATACCGGATGAGTGGTATATGGGATGGCTGAGAACGCGGCCAGGGCCGCCTGGGCATGGCGAACCGGACAGGCGGCTTTCGAAACACGCTC
>NZ_CAKJTP010000032.1:39901-42996 GCF_917627335.1 Protofrankia sp. CiT1
TGGCCACGGTCTGGGCAGGAGCACCCCACCCAGACCCCCAACACCACCCACCCTCACACACCCCCCACAGCCACCTCACCACCAACCGCCACCTTAGGCCCATCAAACCGAGACAACAAAAACGGCTCAACCGGATACGAAGGACCCTCACCCCCCGCCAACTCAGCAACCAACAAACCCGTCAAAGGCGCATTCACAATACCCGTACGAAAATGACCACACGCATTAAGATACCCAGCCAGACCCGCCACCGGCCCCAAAATAGGAAGCTCATCAGGCGACCCCGGCCGCAACCCACACCACACACGCTTCGCCGCCACATGCACAAGCCCAGGAACAGCCCGCACCGCCCCCGCCGACAACGCCCGAGTCGCCCCCACCGTAGTACTCACATCAAACCCCACATACTCCGTCGTACTACCAATAATAATCTCACCATGCTGCTTCTGCGCAAGATAACAATCAGTCGTGGACACACAACTCGTCAACACCCGCGGCAACGTCTCCGTACACACGATCTGACCCCGCACAGGCATAACCGGCACCTCAACCCCCACCATCTCCCCCACCTGACCCGCCCACGCACCCGCCGCGTTCACCAACACCTCACACCCAATACTCATCGTCGGCGTCTCCACACCCACCACCCGGGAACCCGCCACCACCACCCGCGTCACCTCGGTATGCGCCAGAACCCGCGCCCCCCGCGCCCGCGCACCCGCACGCAACGCATCAGCAAACTTATACGGATTCAACTGATCATCACCGTGGAAACGCAACGCGCCACGCACCCGACGCGTCACCGCAGGCTCCGCAACAGCCAACTCACTCGCCGTCAACCACTCAAACAGATGCCGCTGCTCAGGATAATCCTCCCACAAAGCCTGCGCATAAGCCTCATCACTCTCGTCATACATAACAAACAACAACGACGTACGCTCAAACTCGATATCAATAGCAGTATCCGCACGCAGGTCCCGCGCCAGCCCAGGAACCATCGCGTTCGACCGCAACGCAAACTCCAAGAAACTCTCCGGGAGCCGCTCCGGACCATGACCACCCGCGCCCCGGGCCTTCGCGAAAATAACACCACACCCCAAACCAACCGACTCCCCCATCGGCCACAACCCACCCGCCGACGCCGACGTCGCCCGCCCCCGCCGCGGACTATCCACCAACGTGACATCCAACCCCCGCACGGCCGCGAAATACGCCACCGCACAACCAATCACGCCACCCCCCACAACCACCACCGTGGACCGACTGTTCATGACGCCTCCCCTTCCGGACCAGCCAACACACCCAACGTGACCTGCTTGACAGGCGGCCGCGGATGAATCCGCCCCACCGCCCCCGGCACACACCCCGTCGCGGCACACACCAATCCCGCCGCCGACGGCGCACAATTCCGCCCCTGACACGCACCCATACCCAGCCGCGTCAACAACTTCACCGCCTGAAGATCACGGGCTCCTTCCCCAACCGCGGCAACGACCTCCGCCCGGCTCACTTCCTCACAGCGACACACCACCGTCGCCTCCGCCGCCAGCCCATACACCCCCGGACGCACCACAGACAACGCATCAAGCCTGTCACGCACAGCCATCAACGTCCGTAACCGCCGCACCGGCACACGCCGACGCCGATCCGCCTCCCGCGCACTCAACACCCCCCACCGCTGCGCCACCGTGATACCCGCGACCCGCCCCTCCTCCACCGCGACCTGGGAACCCGCCACCCCCGCCCCATCACCCACCGCAAACACCCGAGGCACACTCGTCGCCATCATCGCGTCACGCACAGGCACCCACCCCCCGGCCGTATCCCGATACACAAGCTCACAACCAGCCAACTCACTGAGCTCCGCGTTCGGCACAAAACCAAAACCCACCACAAGAAGATCAGCAGCGGTGTGCTGTTCCCGGCCACGAACCGGCTGCCACCCCGCCGCGGTCACCGGACCATAGGTCACACGCTGAACCTGACCATCACCCTCCGCAGCGAACACCGTGTGGTTATACAGCAGCGGAATACCCGCCCGATACAACCCAAGACGGTAACGCGCAGCATCCACAAGAAGACCCCCATGCCGCCACGCCACCGCAGCACTACCCACGGTAAAAGCCGACCGGCCGGCCTCCAACACCGCACCCACCCGCACCCCCGCACGATGCAGCTGATTAGCCACCACCAGCAACAACGGCCCCGTACCCGCGACCACCGCCCGCTCACCCGGACGCACCCGCATAGCCTTCATCAAGACCTGCGCCCCACCCGCGGTCAACACACCCGGCAACGTCCACCCCGGAAACGGCACCGGCCGGTCATAAGCACCCGTCGCCACCACCAGAAAATCCGCGGTGACCTGCCGACTGCCCCCAACCCCGGACGCACACACCACCCGAGGCCCTTCCCCAATATCAATCACACTGGTCCCGGACCAGACCTCCACCCGCCCCGCGACCCGGTCAAACGCGGCCCGTAACCGCTGACCACGCTGATAATCACGGCCACCCCCCGCACCACCCCCCACCCCGAACGCGGCAGGGAGCTGCCGGTAGATCTGCCCCCCCAACCGCGGCGCCTCATCAATCAACAAACACCGCAGACCCGCCCGCGCCGCCTCCGTCACAGCCGCGATCCCCGCCGGCCCACCCCCGACCACGACCACCGGCCACGAACCCACCTCCACCCGACCTGTCATCGCTCCTCCACCCGGCCAGACTCCACCCGGCCAGACCCTGCCCACAGACCATGACCATGCCGAGTCGTGACCTCCATACCGTCACGGACCGCCGTCACACACGTCCGAACCGCACGCTGCCCATCGATCGTCATCACACAGTCGAAACACAACCCGATACCGCAGTACATCCCCCGCTGTTCCCCAGCCCGTGCTGTCACACGTAAACCACGCCGACCAGCAGCGAGTAAGGAAGCAGCCACGCTCTCACCCTCGAACGCGAGCACCGGTAACCCATCCACAACGATCTGCACACGTTGCCCCCGGCTGACACCGGACAATCTCCGATCATTGGTAACGCTCACTGTCCCGTCCTCTCCTGTCCCAGACCGGCTGTCCCCTCGACACCGGC
>NZ_CAKJTP010000033.1:0-1734 GCF_917627335.1 Protofrankia sp. CiT1
TCGGCATAAAAGACCCAGCAGAAGATCAGCGGACGGCTCACCTCCCAGGCCGCGACCGCCTGCCGCCTCCAGATCGCGAGTTACGTCTCCACCGCCCGCAAGCACGGTGTGTCCGCGATGCACGCCCTCCGGCTCGCGTTCCGCGGCACTCCCTGGATGCCACCGGCCGCCGTCGTCCCCACCTGACGGGCACTCCACCGACCCCGCCGCGCCGGCCCCGCCCGGCGTGGCCCACAGTCATGCCCACGACCCGTCACCTACAGCAAGATCTCTAAACCAGGTGAATTTTTACGAGTGGCCCGGACTGGTAATACGGTGTCCGTCGTAGGACCTCGATGGCGGTTGGGAGATTCGCTGTTCCCGGACGCCTGATGGTGGCGAGGTCGTCCGGCAGGGGAAAGGGAGAAACACAATGGCCTCGCGGAACGTCCGGCGCGGTGTGGTCCTGATGGCCGCGCTGTTGGCTCTGGTTCTTGTCGGTGGCTGCGGCACCGGCACGAGCAAGATTCGATCTTCCTCGGGAAGCGCGGCGACTACCAGCGCGACCGACGACAGCGATCCGGAGGACAACGCGCCCTGCCCGACGGCCGGTAACACGCGTGCTTTCGCCAAGACCCGTTTCGCGTTGCACGCGGGCCTCGGCCTCGGCGCCTTCCACCGGTACATCTACAAGCCGCTGAAGAACGGCGGCTTCAAGGCCGGGGCCGACCAGCGGAAACGCACCTTCGTCAAAGCCGCGGTGGCGGGCGTCTTCACGGTGCACGAGCTGAAGGTCGCCAAAGGCTTCGCGGAAGCGAACCCCTCGCTCTGCAACGCTGTTCAGTCCATCAGTGACAGTTTTTCGAACCTGACCGACAAGCTGAAGAGCGGTACCGCCACCGAGGCGGATATCGACGCCAGCGAGAACAGTTTCGCCGGTCTGCAGCGAAGCGCCACAAGCAACGGTTTCGGGTTTGACGAGAAAAATGTGACCGTCCCGGGAGCCTGATCCCCGGAGGTACCGAACGGCTGTCGGCGGCCGCTGGGGCGAGCAACCATGAACCAGCGGCCGCCGATTCGTCGCTCGACGACTCGCGGCGGGCAGCTCGGCGTGACGCCCACAGCCGTCCCCGCTCTTCGTCATCGCCGGTGGCCTGGCGCGGCCGTCCGGGGAGAACGCCACCTCCGCATGGCTGGTAGCGGCGAGTGCCCGAGCATTGTCTCGCGGCCAGAATTTTGATCGTCACATGCTGCTCCGGCCCACGGCAGCGGCCCGCCAACATCAGCCCGAACCCGCCCACCGAGTTGGGCGCCCGGCTTTCACGGGCCAGGCGACGCCGTGGCCTCCTCGGGCCGGCGGATGCCGCGGCTGGTCGCCTCCTCGCCGCTGGCGCGTTTTCATCTGATGAAAACAGTTATCTCCCAGAGGCATCAGCGGCGAACTTGTGGAGCGCCCGGTAACAGGGATGTGCCCCACCCCCGCGATGCCCCACCCCCGCGATGCCGCGCACCCTGTTGCCGGTTGCTCCAGGCGGACCGAGAGAGATATTGACAGGCGATCGAGCCGCTGGTTGCATTGTATGCAATATATTTTCATTGAGTGAAAATTTTTGAGGCAGCGCCTTCGAAGGCACTGCCTTTGGGGAGACGCCGCCTTCGAGCAAGAGCGACCGGCAACAGGGGTGTGGCTCAAGGGGCGGGTTGTGGCGCGTGCATCGCGTGGCGAGGGGCGGGGGTGATGTCGAAACATGCCGT
>NZ_CAKJTP010000033.1:2084-40677 GCF_917627335.1 Protofrankia sp. CiT1
ATTGCCGGGCGCTCTAAGTCGCGCCTGCCGGCCTGGAGCGGCGGCGTCCCATCATGATCAGAGTGAGACGGGGAGAGAGATTGTGATCGTGGGAAAAATCGGGCTGGCGGCCGTGACGGCCGCAGCGACTTTCTGTGCTGGAGTTCTGGCGGCATGTGGTGGAAGTGCGGGAGGCCCCGAGCGGCCCGGCCCGACCGATGCGGTGAAGGCTGGTGGCGCATTGACCATCGGCGCGGCCCAGGGCATCAAGACGCTCAATCCAGTGACCAAGGGCAACGCCTGGGAGCAGGTGCTGTTCAGCCTGTTATGGGATGGTTTGGTCAAGACCGGGAGTGATGGGAAGCTGCAGCCCGACCTGGCCACCTCGTGGTCGTCCTCCGCGGATCTGAAGACCTGGACCTTCCAGTTACGGCCGGACGTCAGGTTCTCCAACGGGAAGGTGCTCACCCCGGACGACGTCGTCTCGACGATCAAGTACTACCAGAACCCCGATACGGTTACCCAGCTCAAGAACAACGTGGCACCGATTGTCAGCGTGCGGGCGGACGAGGCGAACACGGTCGTCTTCACGCTCAGGACTCCGAACGCCCTGTTCCCGGCGTCGATCCAGATGGTGAAGATTGTTGACACGAACTCGCTGGCCAGTATAGCGGAGAGCCCGGCCGTCACCGGGCCGTTCCGGGTCAGAAAATTCTCCGCCGATGATCATTTGACCCTGGAGCGGAATCCGAGCTATTTCGGCCCCGCTCCCAAACTGGACCGCATCGAGTTCGTCAAGGCCGCCGACTCGGCCGCCGCGGTCACCGCGCTGAAGGCCGGCGACCTCGACGCGCTCTGGTCGGTGCCGCTTTCGCAGGTGACGACCGTCGAGAACAGTTCGGGGCTCACCGTGGTGAAGCCCGCCGTCATAGGCCAGTATGTGAGCTGGGAGGTGGACACCACCAAAGCGCCCTTCGACAACGTGCGGGCCCGGCAGGCGCTGGCCTACGCGACCGACCAACGCGCGATCCTCAAGGCCGCGTATTTCAATCAGGGCATCATCTCCACCACAAACGATCCGTTGCCGAGTAATCAGGCCAGCTACGGCGGCCGCCTCACCGACTACACCTACGACCTGGACAAGGCCAAAGCACTGTTCACCGCGGCCGGTGTCGGTCCGGGCAGCACCCTCGTCTGGTGGGGGGTGGCCAACCAGTATCCTGAGTGGAGCACCAGCGCACAGATCCTGCAGGCCAGTCTTGCCAAGATTGATATTAAGCTGCAGATCACGGATACCGACATAGCCTCCTGGCCCGGAATCTTCTACCCGGCTGGAAAATCTTTTCCCGGGAAGATTATTCCGAATTTCCAGTCCTATCCCGCGGATCCCGCCGAAGAGCTCTCGTTTCTGTTGACCGGGCGCTGTGAGTGCAACTGGAACAACGCCGCGTTCGACACGCTTTACGGCAACGCACTGGCCACCGTCGACCCGGCCCAGCGACAGCAGGCCTGGCAGCGGGTGCAGGAACTGGTCAACGAACAGGTGCCGATCTTCGTTCCGCTACAGTTCGGAACCCTGACCGCGATCAAGCGCTCCGTGGTCGGGCTGTGGGTCGACAGTGGCGGCAACCCGCATCTCGAGGATGCCGGGCTCAGAAGCTAGTGGTCGCCGCCGGAAGTTCGTCCAGGGTCTGCCGGCGCCAGACGGCGCCTCGCCTCGTTGTCGTCGGCCCAGGTAGAACACCGCTACCTGGGCCTTCTCCGCCTCACGATGCATCCGTCTGTCATCCGGCACCCCCCGAACAACTTCCGGCGGCGACCACTAGGAACCTGATGTTAGCCTTCTGCCCGGGTGATCCGCGCCCAGTCGGCCCCTGACCGCGTTGTCGGCCGCACCGATACAACTCATCCGGTATCGCTTCGGCCTTCCGCCCTGCCCGGGGGTGCCTGGACGCGGCTCACTGATCGAAAGCCCGATCTCACACACGCTCTGAGTCCAGGATTCAAAGAACCTGTTGTGAATCCCGGGAGCCGGCGGGGACGACGAGAAAGGATGACCGTGCCGTATATCGTCAAGCGGGTGTCGATCAGCCTGGTTATGATAGCCGGCTCGTCGATCCTTATCTTCGCCGTTCTGCGGGCGTTGCCGGGCGATCCTGTGATCGCTCGGCTGGGTGCCGCGCGGGGGACAGATCAGGCAACGATCGACAGGCTGCGTGCGGAGGCCGGTCTCGACCGTCCCGTTGTCGGTCAGTACCTCAGCTGGGTCGCCGGGATAGCCCACGGGGATTTTGGTAGATCATATGTCAGCCAGCGCACAGTCAGCTCCCTCATCGCCGCCCGGCTCGGGCCCACACTGGAACTGACTTTTCTCGCCATGACTCTCGCGGTCGCGGTCGCGGTTCCGGCCGCGATCGCGGCGGCTACCCGGCCCGGCGGCTGGGTGGACCGATGCGTCACGGCGGCGGCGTCGGCCGGTATGGCGTTTCCCCCGTTCGTGGCCGGAATCCTGCTTATCCTGCTGTTCAGTGTGACGCTGAAATGGCTGCCCGCGCGCGGCTATGTGCCGCTGCTCCAGAACCCGGGGCAGAACGTGCGCGATATGGTCATGCCGGCGCTCGCGCTGTGTCTGGTGGCCGCCCCGCTCCTGGTGCGCTACCTGCGTACGGAACTCATCTCGGCGCTGGCGTCACAGTTCGCCCGGACGGCGGCGGGCAAGGGCGCCCCGGCCCGGACCGTGGTCCTCCGTCATGCGCTGCGCAACGCCGCGCTGCCGAGCCTCACCATGCTGGGGCTCATCGTCGGGTACACCCTCGGTGGAAGTGTCATTGTTGAGTACGTGTTCGGTTTCGCTGGCCTCGGGTCGTTGTCGGTGGAATCGGCGTTCCAGCGTGACTACTCGGTACTCCAGTCGGTCGTTTTGCTGATCAGCGTTTTGTTCATCCTGGTATCGATGGTGATTGACCTGCTGGTGTGGTCGCTGGATCCGAGAACCCGGGGGCACCGTGTCTGAGTCTGCCGCCGCGGGGCACAGCCGGGTGCGCCGCGGTCGGCGCGTCCGGATCAGCCCGCCGCCAGCGAGTGTGCTCGTCCTGCTGGCGATCGTCGGGATGTGCCTGCTGGCCCCCCTGGTCAGCAGGCAGGGTGCGACCGGCCTGGACCCGGCGAACGCCTTCGGGACGATGAGCGCGCGCCATTGGCTCGGCACCGACGAGCTGGGGCGGGACAAACTCAGCCGGCTCCTCTACGGCGGTGAACTGTCGCTGTCCGTCGCCGGTGGCAGCGTTGCCGTGGCGTTCCTGGCCGGCACGCTGTGGGGCGTGCTCGCCAGCGGTGCCCGAGGCCTTCCCGACGAGCTGTTGATGCGCGGCGCTGACATCACTATGGCGATCCCACAGATCCTGTTCGCGCTGGTGTGTGTCGCGGCGTTCGGGGCGTCGCTGGTATCCCTGATCGTGCTGACCGGGCTGCTGCTCGCGCCCAGCACCGCGCGGATGGCGCGAGCCGCCATCGTCCGCGAGATGACCCTTGACTACTACACCGCCGCCGTCGCGTACGGAGCCAGCCGGGGTCGCCTGCTGCTGCGTGAGGTGCTCCCCAACATCCTGCCCGACCTGGCCAGCCAGGCCGCGATCAACGCCGCCAGCGCGATGATCCTGGAAGCCAGCCTGAGCTTCGTCGGGCTTGGCGTCCAGCCGCCACAGATGTCCTGGGGGGTGCTGCTGCAACAGGGATACGGGTTTCTGTACAATGATCCAAGTTATGCGGCGGCGCCCGCCATCCTCATCCTCGCCACCGTGCTGTGTCTCAACCTGGCCGCAGACCGGCTCACCGCTGTCGACCGACTCACTGGTGGGCGTCGATGACGGCACCCGCCATCCTCGACGTCGACGATCTGTGGGTCGCTGTCGGCGCCACCGCGGTCGTGCGGGGCATCAGCTTCGCGCTGTCCGCCGGTCAGCGGCTCGGTATCGTCGGCGAGTCCGGCTCGGGCAAGACGTTGACGGCGCTGGCCGTGATGGGCTTGCACCGCGGCCCGGTCCGGGTCACCGGCGGGCGGGTGTGGCTGGATGGCATCGATCTGCTCGTGCTGCGTCGGCGCGAGCTTGACCGCATCCGTGGCCGCCGGATCTCGATGATCTATCAGGATCCAGCGGCGGCGCTGAACCCGCTGATGACGATCGGGGCACAGATCGTCGAGTCGATCCGGCTGCACGAGGACGTCCGCCGCGCGAGTGCGCTGGAACGCGCGGCCGATCTGCTCGGTGAGGTCGGGATACCAGCCCCGCGACAACGCCTGGCCGCTTACCCGCATGAGTTCTCGGGCGGGATGCGGCAACGCGCAATGATCGCGATGGCGCTGGCCAGCCGGCCCGACGTGCTGCTGTGCGACGAGCCGACCAGCGCGCTGGACGTGACGACTCAGGTGAGAGTGATCGCACTGATCGACCGGATCTGCCGTGAGCGTGGCCTGGCAGCGGTTCTGATCACTCATGATTTAGGTGTCGCCGCCGGGTTCTGCGACGATACCGCGGTTATGTACGCCGGTCAGATCGTGGAGTCCGCACCCACCGTGGACCTCTACGCACGCCCGGCCCACCCCTACAGCGCGGCGCTGATGTCGGCGACCGTCGATCTCACGGTCGATCTCACCGTGCCCATCCGGACCATATCCGGCCAGCCGCCGCTGCCGGCGGAGACCGGTGCCGGCTGCGCATTTCAGCCGCGTTGCCCGATATCGATCGGCCTGTGCGCGGAGCCGGTCGCGTTGCGGGCGGCCGCCGGTCGGCAGGTGCGCTGCGTCCGGGCGGGCGAGTCCATCTCCGCGGAGTACCCCGTCGCGGAGCACCCCGCCGCCGGCCGGGCAGCGTCAGCGGACAGGGCGGACCGGTGATGCTGTTACGCATGCCGGCGGGGCCGCCGGCGCGGCTGCCCCCGCGGCTGCTCGAGGTGCGGAATCTGGTCAAGACCTATCCATCACGTCATGGCGGCCGACTGCCCGCCGTGGACGGTGTGTCGCTGTCGGTGCGGCGTGGCGAGACTTTCGGGCTTGTCGGCGAGTCCGGGTCGGGAAAGTCGACGGTCGGCCGCTGCGTGCTGCGGTTGACAACGGCCGACAGCGGCACGGTCCGTTTCGACGGGCAGGACATCGCAGGCCTGTCCGCGGCGGGGATGCGCCGGCTGCGGTCCCGGGTGCAGGCCGTCTTCCAGGACCCACACGCTTCCCTCAACCGGCGCGCGTCGGTCGCCGGTATCATCGCCGCACCGCTGGTGGCCCACCGCATAGGCACCCGGGGCGAGCGTGAGGCCCGGGTACGGGAACTGCTCGACCTTGTCCAGCTTCCCGGCGGCATCGCGGACCGCCGGCCCGGCGAGCTTTCAGGCGGTCAGGCTCAGCGCGTCGCGATCGCTCGGGCGCTGGCGCCGCGTCCTGACTTCATCGTGCTGGACGAAGCCGTGTCGGCGCTGGACGTTTCGGTACGTGCACAGATCCTCAACCTGCTCACCGGGTTACAACGGGACCTCGGGCTGACCTGTCTGTTCATCTCGCACGACCTCGCGGTGGTGCGGTACATGGCTCAGGAGGTGGGGGTGATGTACCGGGGACGGATCGTGGAGATGGCTCGTCGCGAGGATCTGTTCGCCGCGCCGCGGCACCCTTATACTCGCCTCCTGCTCGATGCCGTCCTGGCCGCTGATCCGGTGACAGCGCGCTCCCGGGTAAGCAGGACGCGTCCCGACGAATACGTCCGATCCGAGCCTCCGGCCCTGGGCTGCCGTTTCCTGCCACGATGCGATGTCGGCGCGGGACGTCCTCGGTGCGCCTCGGAGGATCCGCCCCTATGCCTGCTCGACACAACACCGGTGCACGTCTCGTGCCACTATCCGGGAGTGATGGGATGACCGCGACCGCGCCCACGAGGCTGAGCGACCGGTTGATCGGGATTGTCGAGTCCTTCCTGGCCGCGCCCAGCCAGAGCCTCTCGGAGGTCGCCGCCGCGTGCGGCCTCGAGCCGTCCACGACAACCCGCTATCTGCGGCAGCTCGTCGACCACGGATGGCTCGAGCGGGACGAGGTGTCCCGCTGCTACTCCCTTGGCGTCCGCATGATCACTATTGGGCATGCCGCGCGACGTGCCCGGCCGTTGCGCGGCCGTGTGCTCCCGTACATGCGCGAGCTGCTCGCCCGGTTCGACGAGACGATCAACCTGGCGGTGAACCAGGCGGGCGAAGTTGTGATCATTGAGGCCCTCGAGGGCCGCCGGTCGATCCGCCGCGGGGCGACCGTGGGTGACCGTGACGACTGGTTCGTCTCCAGCCTGGGAAAGTCCATCCTCGCCCATCTCCCCGATGACGAGGTGCGGGAACTCCTGCGTACCCGGCCACCGGAACGGCACACGGCCCTGACCCGCACCGACCCCGCGGACGTGCTTGCTGATCTTGCCGACATCCGTCGCCGCGGGTACGCGCTCGACAACGAGGAGGCCGAGATCGGGATGAAGTGTGTCGGCGTCCCGATCCGCGACGACCGGGGGCGATACCGCTTCGCGCTCAGCGTCAGTGGTCCCACCGCGCGGATGAACGACCGGTTGGACGACATCGTCGACGCCCTGAAGGCGGTGGCGCGCAACGTGAGCGCGGAGGGGGAAGCGTCGTGACGTTGGTGACCGTGGACGTTCACACGCATCTGGGCGAACATGGCACCCATGTCGGCGGGCCGCTTGCCGACGACGAGATACGGGTCTGGGGACGAACCCACTGGGACGTGACACCGGCCGGGCACGCCGCCGCGGCGGCTGCCGCGACGGCGTCGGTGGTGCTCGCTTTCGATGCCGAGCCGGTCGGGACGGTCGTGCCCAACGAGTACGTGGCGAAGGCCGTCGCTGACAAGCCGAACCTCATCGGGTTCGCCAGCGTCAACCCCACCCGGCCCGACGCGGCTGCCCGGCTGCGGCATGCGGTTGAGGATCTTGGCCTGTATGGCCTTAAGCTCGGCCCGACCTACCAGCACTTCCATCCTCACGACCCGGCCTGCCTTGATCTGCTGGAGATCGCCGACCACTACGGCATTCCCGTCGTCTGGCACCAGGGCACCACGTTCACCCGAGCCGCGATCGCGGAGTTCGCCCGTCCCCTCCAGCTCGACCTCCCCGCGCGTCGGTTCCCGGCGTTGCGGATGTGGATCGCGCATTTCGGTCACCCGTGGACGGCCGAGGCGCTGAGCGTGGTCCGTCGTCATGAGCACTTCTACGTCGACGTGTCCGCGATGGACACCCGGCCGTGGCAGTTGGCCCAGGCGCTCGCGACCGCGTCGGAGTACCAGGTCTTCGACCGTGTCCTGTTTGGCAGTGACTATCCCTTCTCCACTGTGGAACGGACCATCACCGGCCTGCACCGGGCCGCCGCCCTCTGCCGTAGTCTTGGCATCGCGAACGTCACCGCGAGCGATATCGATCACATCTGTGCCCGGGACGCGGTCGCGCTGCTTGGCCTGCGGCCACGGCCTCCGCGGAGTTCTCAGCAGCCTCCGGGCCCATGAAGACGGCCATGCCCGCGAAGCGCGGTCGTGAGCACAGCAGGCCGGCTGAGTCGATCGGGTGCGGGTGGCGACGATGGTGACCAGGCTCTGTTGCCCAGGCCCTCGGCAGGTGTTGAGCCAGCCCATTCCCCGAGCGGCCGAAATTTCGGCAGCTATGCATCCAAACCGACGTCGATACCGTATCGATCATATTGGTTATTGATACTGGGGAGACATGTGCCATCCGAATCAGCGGCTCTACCGAAAGGCAATGGCCAGGTGACTCTTGCGGACCAGGCCACGGCGGTGCGGAAGCCGGCGGCAGACAGCCGCGACATCGCCGGTGTGCTGGCGGTGTTCCAGACTCCCTTCGATGACGACGGCCGTATCGACAGGCGGACGATGGAGTCCCAGTTCGACTGGCTGTTCGCCAACGGAGCCGACGGCGTTGTCTTCGCCATGGTCTCCGAGGTGCTCCGGCTGTCGTCCGAGGAACGCGATGAGATGGCCGCGTTGACCTGCACGTTTGCCCGTCGGCATGGGGTCGCGGTGGTGAGCGTGGGCGCTGAGTCCACGGCGATGGCCGTCCGGCATGCCAAGCATGCGCAGGACGTCGGCGCGGACGCGGTGATGGCGACCCCGCCGGGGCTCTCCCGGGCGAGTGACGAGCAACTGGTGCGCTACTTCATCGCGATCGCCGAGGCCGTGACTGTGCCGCTGATCGTCCAGGACGCCAGCGGTTACGTCGGGGCACCGTTGTCGATCAACGTGCAGGCGCGGCTGCACACGGAGCTCGGAGACCGGGCGATGTTCAAACCCGAGGCGCAGCCGATTGGTCCCCGGCTCAGCCGGTTGCTTGACGCGACCGGTGGGCGGGCTCGGGTCTTCGAGGGAACGGGTGGTCTCTACCTGATCGACAGCTTCCGCCGTGGCGTGGTTGGGACAATGCCGGCCGGGGATCTTGTCTGGGCGTTGGCCGCGCTGTGGCGAGCCCTGTGCGACGGCGACTTCCCGCGCGCGTATCGGATCGCCGGACCGCTCGCTCTGATCGTGTCATTGCAGAGCAGCCTCGACAGTTTCGTCGCGGTCGAGAAGCACCTGCTGGTCCGGCAAGGGGTGTTCGGGTCAGCCGCCATGCGGGGGCCGGTCAGCGACATGATCGACGAGCCGATGTGCCAGGAGATCGACAGGCTGGTCGACCTGCTCCGGGAGACCGTCGACGATGCCTAGACAGGTGGCTGTCGTGACCGGCGCCGGCGGGGACATCGGCGCTGCCTGCGCCCAGCACCTGGCTCGCGGCCGTGACGTCGTGCTCTGCGTCGATCGGGACGAGACACGAGCCAGCGCCGTTGCCGATCTGATCATTTCTGGGGGAGGCGACGCCAGAGTGCTGCGCGCGGATGCCGGCGGCCCGGCCTTCGGCAGGGAGACCGCCGCAGCCGCCACGTCGTTGGGGACGGTCACCGCAGCCGTGCACGCGCTCGCGTACGAAGAGCACCGCCCGGCGGACGCCCTCCCGGCGCAGAGCCTGGAGCGCAGCCTCGCCGTGGGCCCGGTAGCCGCCTTCGCTCTGTTCGCAGAGCTTCTCGCCGCTGGTTGCCTGAAAGCCGGAGCGGCGTTGACCGCTATCGGATCCTTGCACGCGTCCCTGCCGTTCCCGCGATGCCTGGGCTACAACGCCGCGCATGCCGCCCTTGCCCAGGTGATCAGGACGCTTGCGCACGAGTGGGCGCCGCACGGCATCCGCGTCAACGCCGTCGTGCCCGGCTGGATCCGGACCCGAGGCGAGGCCGGCCTGTACGGCGACGCATTTCTCGACCAGGTCGCCGGCCGTTTGCCGTTCGGCCGGATGGGCACCCCCGATGACGTTGCCGCCGCGGTCGAGTTCCTGTCGTCGCCGCGCGCGGCGTACGTGTCCGGAGCCTTCCTGGCGGTGGATGGCGCCTTGGCGGTCTCGCTCGCCGATCTCACCCGATTCGGCCCCGGGGACCAGGTTGGCGCCAGCGGTGAGGAATTCCCGTCCATGGCTCCGGGACTTCGGCCGTCGGCGGCGCGGCACAGCCACGATCGCATCGACTATGGCCCTGCGGGCGAGCTGAACTGAGGTGAGAATCGTCTGTGTTTTCGCCCATCAGGACGACGAGATGCGCTGTCTGGGAACTCTGCAGCGGTTCCGGGAGACGGGGCATGAAATCTCCTTCGTCTGTGTGACCCAGGGCGACAAAGGGCTTGCCTTTGACCCGTCCGCGGACCGGGGCCTGGCCGCCTCGGTGCGGGATGCGGAGATGCGCTCGGTCGCGGCGAGTTTCGCGGCCGACTACCGCTGCCTCGGTCGGGAGGACGGTTTCCTCTATGACGATGCCGCGCTGCGCCGGGATCTCATCAGGACGCTCCGTGAGCAGCGAGCCGAACTCGTCTTCACCCACTGGACGTCGGACTACAACAGCGACCATGTGGTCACCGCCCGCGCGGTGCTCGATGCCGCTCTGTTCACCAGCCTGTCGTCCTTCGAACCGGCCTCGCCCCCACTCGAACGGGTGCCCCGGATCTTCCATGTGCACCCCGGGGACGGCTACGGATTCGAGGCGACGCATTTTGTCCAGCTCACGCCGGCGCACGTCACGGTGAAGGCCGAGCTGATCCGGCGGCATCGCAGCCAGATGGATGTCATGCGCCGGCTGCGCGGCCGTGACTACGCCGACGAGATCGCTGACGAGGACCGCCGCCAGGGCGCGCGGCTGATGGTGGCCCATGCGGAGGCGTTCCGTGCCTGCCTCGCGGAGCGGCGGATTCCCTGGCCGTCCGACCTGCCCAGCGCCATCCCCGACCAGGTCCGTGACCAGGTCTGAGAGCGTGTGTGAGATCGGGCTTTCGATCAGTGAGTCGCGTCCAGGCGCGCCCCTGGCAAGGCGGGAGGCCGCAGCGATACCGGATGAGTCGTATCGGTGTGGCCGACAGCGCGGCCAGGGGGTCGCCTGGACGCGGCGAGCCGGAATGACGATCTCAAACGCG
Source organism: Protofrankia sp. CiT1 (assembly GCF_917627335.1). Classification (NCBI taxonomy): domain Bacteria; kingdom Bacillati; phylum Actinomycetota; class Actinomycetes; order Frankiales; family Frankiaceae; genus Protofrankia; species Protofrankia sp. CiT1. Next base: position 12,595 of record NZ_CAKJTP010000033.1, read on the forward strand.
CGCTGAGGTTGTGGCCCCTCAGGGCCCGGCCGGCTGCGAACCGGAACAGGAGGCGGGAACGGATGAGGATCACCGAGGTGTCGCCGGTGTTGTTGCGCGGCGATGAGTCATACGGTCCGCGCTCCGGTGCCGCGGAAGCAGTCGACCAGGGTGACTGGTTGCTGCTGGTTCGCGTCCGCACCGATGCCGGGCTGGAGGGATGGTCCGACGTCGAAACACTCGGGCCGGTCGCGGCACGGGTGCTGTCCGGCCCTGGCATGGGCGCGCTCGGATTCCGTGGCATCGCCGAAGAAACAGTCGGGAAGGACCCGCTGGATATCGAGGGGATCTGGACAGATCTGTATCTCGCCACCGCCTACTACGGTCGCCGTGGTGTCGTCATGCATTGCATGTCGGCAGTGGACAACTGTTTGTGGTCCATTCGCGCACAGGCCGCTGGCGTTCCGTTGTCGGAGGTGCTCGGCGGGCGCCGCCGGGACCGTCTGCCGGCGTATGCCTCGACGCTGTTCCGGGCCACTCCCGACGAGAACCAGGCGGCGGCCGCCGGGTACGCGCGGATGGGATTCCGGGCGGTCAAGTTCGGTTGGGGCGGTTTCGGTATCGACCCGGGCCTGGACCGGGAGAACCTGGCCGCGATCCGCGAGGCCCTGGGGCCGGAGCGCGAACTGATGGTGGATCCGGGCTGGTATGTCCATGACGGGGGCCGGCCCCGGGTCCGGACGTACGCACAGACCCGGGCGATGCTGGAGATTGTGGCCGACGTGGTGCCTTACTGGGTGGAGGACTTCGTCCATCCTGAATGCCCGGCCGACTACCACCAGGCCAAGCTGGAGTTCCCCACCCTGCGGTTCGCCGCGGGCGAGCAGCAGGCCACCATCTGGGACTTCCGCCGGCTCATCCACGAAGGCGGCGTCGACGTGCTGCAACCGGACCTGTCCCGATGCGGCGGGCTCACCGTCGCGAAGGCGGTCGCGGCAGAGGCGGAGCGGGCGGGCCGCGAGATCGTCACGCATTCCTGGCTCACCGACCTGCTACATGCCTACAGCCTCGCGTATCTCGCCACGCTGCACGATGCGCATTGGGTCGAGTTCAATGTCGCCCAGAGCGCGCTGAGCCGGGGGGTGGTCACCACCCGGCTCAGTCTCGCCGCTGATGGCACAGTCGCGATCCCCGACGGTATCGGCCTTGGGATGGCGGTTGACCAGGAGTTCATCCGGTCGCGTCAGGTAGTGGTTTAGACCGTTACAGCTGGTCGGCATAGTCGGCGAGAATGTCGCCGAAGACACCGGCGTCGCCCTGGCGGTTCCAGTACGCGGTGGCGGCCTGCGCCGCGACCGCGCCGGCATGCAGGAAGTCGACGATGTCGCGTCCATCGGTCACCCCGCCCGCTCCGATGAGCTCGACTGTCTCGGGTAACAGGCGCCGCAGCTGCCGTATCTGGCCCAGCGCCACGGGCCTGAGAGCGGCGCCGCTGAGCCCGGCCAGCTCGACATCGATCACCGGCTCATTCGCGTCAGTCAGGGCGAGGGCGTTGGGGAAGGTGTTGACAGCGCAGACGAACCGTGGCCCGGATGGCTCGCGGGACAGCACCGTGATGAGCCCGGCCAGTTCGGCCAGCGCGGCCGGGTCCGAGAATGGGGAGATCTTGATACCGAAGGCCGGTGGTCGACGGTCGACGGGGATGGTGCCGCCGACGGTGGCGAGCGCATGGGCGACCTGGCCGCAGATGGCCCTGGTCTGATCGTTGTCGAAGCAGGCGATACGTTTCTGCCGGCCGCCATCCCACACGTTCGGACAGGCCAGATTGACCTCGATGAGGTCGGCGCCGGCCAAGGCCACCGCATGCGCCGTGCGGGCGTATTCCGCGGCGTTGAATCCCGCGATGCTCACGATGAGCGGTTTGCCGGCGCTGTGCGTGGCCGCAACCATGTCCGGCAGCCGCTCACGGTAGTATTCAAGCCCCGGATTCGGCAGACCCAGCGCGTTGAGCGAGAAGAAATCCCCGGTGTGGTAAACGTTGCCGCCGTTACCGGCCCGGGCCTGTTCGGTGATGGAGCCGACGACGACCGCGGCCACAGCGGATCGGGCCAGGGTACCGACCTCGTCGAGGCTCTTGCAGGTGCCCGCGGCGTTCATGAGCGGATGTTCAAGCTCGATCCCGCAGAGCGTGGCCATGCCACCAGTCTCCCGCGCCCGCCGCGACCCTGCCCGACCGCCCATCGTCGGGTGTTTGCGGTAGTGAGAACACTGCTTTGCGTTTCGGTGCACGGGTGCACGGGTGCACGGGTGCACGGCAGGTGGCTGTGCTTGCGCAGCGGGCGGGCGCAGTGGGCAGGCGCAGTGGGCCGGCCGTCGAGCGGCCGGGGTCAGAACCGTACGGTTTCGATGTCCTCGCCGCCGTGCAGCGCCCGCCAGAGATCACCGACCGAGTTGTACTGCTGTCGCTTGGGCAAGGTGCGGAGCAGCTCGACGAGCTGCTCCGGGGCGTTGCGGCCGCGCAGGCCGTGCGCGAGCTGAGCCGCACGAGCGGGAAAGTCGTGCCGATCGAACCAGCGGGCAAGGTCGGTTCGGGCCTGTGCGGCCGCGGCCGTGTTCGCTGCCGCGCCCTGGTCGGCACCGGAGGTCTCCGGTATGACCGCCACCTGGGGCTGATCCTCGCCTGGCGGTTCGGCGGAGCGCCACTCCTCGGTGCGCGTGTCCCTGCCCGCGCGGACGATCCCGTCCACCTCGTGGGCAAGGCTGTCATCCTTGACCGGGCCGTGTTTGGTGCTGCCACGCTGCATAGGCATCATCAGCTCCTCGTCGTCGCCGACCGGTCCACGCTGACCGGCCGACCGGCCGGCCGGTTCTGATCCGCCTGACTTCGCCGCACGCGCTGAACTGTCCGAATACTGATCAATGTTGCTGGCCGTGGCCGTGGCCGTGACCGGGCGCGGCCGGGTACGGGTGGTGGCAGATCAGGTCCTGGCGGGGGATCGGGGATGTCGGGCCCTGGTCCCTGTCCCGGCGTGTCGGGTGCCGGCCCGGGGCCGGGAACGTCGGGGCCGGGAACGGGCTCCGGAATGCCCGGCCCGGCCGCACCCCGGGCCGGCCCACCGCCGGGTGTCACGATCGTGGTCACGATGCGTCCTCCTTTGCCGAGGCGACCGGAGGCCGGTCGCGTGGGTCGGTTGACTCCTGCCACCTTCCACCGGCACGGCACTCCGAATCGTCCAACCCGTAGCGGTCGAAATCCCGCCGATGCCGCGTCCTCTGTGGCCGGTCGCTCATAGCAACCGAGGCACCTGAAAAGACCCTCGGTAGGGGGGTGTGCCGAGCATCGCGGACGGGGATGCCCAGAAGGACGGGACGAGGCCGGCATTTTATGATCATGGTTTTTCCCGTCCGGGGGAGTCTGGGCCGGGCCCGGATGCCAGCGGTCAACGGCGCAGGATGCACCCGTATTGCAGGCATATGTCACCCACAACATGGCGGACTGGTCGTCGGCGGTCTCGAAGTGTGACCTTCGGGGCGCGGGCCGTGAGGTCCAGGCCGGGGAGGTGAGCGTCGATGACGGACGTACTCAGCGTTGTCAGCGCACCGGCGGTAACGGTGGAGCGGACCAGAACGATTCGGGAAGCGGCGCAGGAGATGGACCGCCACGGGGTGGGTGTGCTTCTCGTCACCGATAATGATCATTTGGTTGGAATTGTCACCGATCGTGACATCGTGCTGCGTGGTCTTGCTCGGGACGTTCCCGTGGAGACTTCCGTCGGCCAACTCATGACCACCGACGTCCTCAGCCTGTCCGTCGGCGTGGAGCTCGCGCGTGCCTATGAGGTGTTCCGGGAGCATGCGCTGCGTCGGCTCCCCGTCCTCGACGGTAATCAGATCATCGGTATTCTGTCCGTTGACGACCTGCTCATCCGGGATGCTCGGCGGATCGAGGATCTGATCCGACCGCTTGCCCAGGAGGTCATAGCCCGCCATCGCAGAACCCCGGTCGCGGGGATGGGCCAAGCCGTTCCTGCTGGTGACGGCGGCATCACCAGGTCTCGGCGGCTGATCCGGGCACACCCGGGCGACACCTTGGTCATCCACGGGCGGACACTGGGCAGGCCGGACCGGTTCGGTGAGATCATCGAAGTGCGGTCCCCATCCGGTGACCCGCCGTTCCTGGTCAGCTGGTCCGACTCCGAGCATGTCACCTTCACCTACCCCGGTCCCGACGCCGAGGTGCGTCCGCGCGCCGAGGAGGCCAGCAGCAGCGGCGGCGGCGGTCAGGCCGGTAGCGGTAACGGTGATGGCCGGAGGTGATGGTGGCGGAGCTGTTTGTCGATCGGCGATCGGCGGGGCGAGCCCTGGCTGACTCCTTGGCTGGCCACGCCGATCGGGGGGATGCCGTAGTCCTCGCCCTGCCCCGGGGGGGCGTGCCGGTCGCCTTTGAGGTCGCCCAGCGGCTGCGGGCGCCCATGGACGTCTTTCTCGTCCGCAAGCTCGGCGCGCCTGGGCACACCGAGCTCGCGATGGGAGCGCTGGCCACCGGTGGGACGTTGGTCCGCAACGACCAGGTGATCAGAGGTCTCGGCATCGGCGAGGAGATGATCGAGCAGGTGGCGGACACCGAGCGCCGTGAGCTCGCCCGTCGGGAACACGCCTACCGCGACGGCCGGGCTCCCATCGACGTCACCGGTCGCGTCATCCTGCTGGTCGATGACGGCATGGCCACCGGAGCCACGATGCGCGCCGCGGTCGACGCGGTTCGCCGACGCCGGCCGGCGCGGGTGATCGTGGCTGTGCCGGTGGCCTCTGAGCGTGCCTGCCAGCAGATACGGCTCGTCGCGGACGGAGTCGTCTGCCTCAGCACGCCGTCGACCTTCTTTGCGGTCGGCCAGTATTACGCGGACTTTGCCCAGACAACGGACGACGAGGTCCGCGAGCTGCTCGGCCTGGCTGTGACGTAGCCCGTCCGCCGAGCCCGCCAGCGGCATGAGGACGTTGGCCCACGCCTTCCCCCACGCCTTCCCCCACGCCGCGGCTCGCCGTCAGTGCTGGGCGAACTGCGACGAGGTGGCCTGCACCGCCGTTGGGCTGAGCGTGATCCCGGAGTTGATGATCTGTTGGCCGTAGATATCGGTCACGCGGACGCTGAACGGGCCCGCGCCCAGACCGTTCGGCGCGAGGAAGTAGTTGTACTGTTCCCGCGGCAGCGCCTGCCAGCTCCCGTTGACGCTGATCTCGAGCGAGACCACCGGGTTGCGGTGGTTGCGCGGTTGGATGGCCAGCCAGTAAGGGGACGACCCTTCCTTGATCTTGTACTGTATATTGCCGATGTTCGCTGGGCTGATCAGCCGCCACGAGATCGGGACCCTGCCGGCCACCGGATCTGCGATCGTGGCGAATGCCTCCGGGCTGAAGTCGATGTCCCCCGGCTTGCACTCGGGGCACCGGTCGACGATTTTCACGACGACGGTGCCACGGGGGCCGGTGGCCTGGATGTAGCCGCCGCACATCCGGGCGTTCTCGTAGTCGGCGTCGTTGAGCGCCGCGTATGAGTGGGATGCGTCCGCGCCCGCGTCCTCGTAGAGGCAGTTCCCCGCGCCGCTGAGCGAGTAGAACGTGCCGTAGCCGGTGTAGGTCGCTCCCGGCCTGATCCGGCCGGGTGCCACCGTCGTCGTGGTCTGCGCCACGGGCTGCGCTGCCGGCCGGGTGGCAGCCGCCACCGATGGCCTCGGGGCCGGGCTGGTGGCGTAGGTCGAGGCTGTCGGTGCCAGCTGGGCGGGAGTGGTCGCCGGTGCGGTCGAGGATGACGGGGCCGGCGGCGTGCCTGGGCGGGCGGGCTCTCCATCACCTGGTGCCCCCGGCGCTGTCACGGACGCCGCCGCGCTCGGAAGCGGCTGGCCTGTGAGCTCGGTCGGCTGACAACTGGTGATGATGCTGAGCACGGCCGCGGTGCCGGCGAGCACGGCAACGATGGAATACCAGTGCAGCTGTACCGGTAGCGCGTGTGTCGGCCGGCGGTGGCGTGACGTGGACGTACCGGCAGGTGGTGACTGGGTCAAGACCCCTCCGTGGCCAAGGACGGGAATGACGACGCCCCGTCGCTGCGGTCCCCACCCAGCGCTACGAACCTTAGCTGGGTGGATTCAGGCCAGTCCATACCGTTTACATCACTTCGTCGCCAGGAGCTCATCTGTTGATTTTTTGTTGATTTTCCTTGATTGCGGTATCAGATCGATATCTGAGAGCGCGTGTGAGATCGTCATTCCGGCTCGCCGCGTCCAGGTGCCCCCTGGCCGCGTTGTCGGCCACACCGATACGACTCATCCGGTATCGCTTCGGCCTTCCGCCTTGCCAGGGGGCGCTTGGCCGCGGCTCACTGATCGAAAGCCCGATCTCACACACGCTCTGACCGGCTCTATGCCGGCGGCGGTGCTGCCGGTGGCTGGGTCGACGTGGGGGAGGGTGCCGCGGCGTCGGTGGCGGTTGGAGCGGCCGATGCCGATGCCGGGCCGGTGGATACGGTGGCCGGATTTGGTGCGCTGCTGGCCGGTGCCGGTGCCGGTGCCGGTGCCGGTGCCGGTGTGGGTGTGGGTGTGGGATTTGGTGTAGCCGCGGGCGCGGGCGACGGTGTGTTCTGCGTCTGTTGGTCGTTCAGGCGTCCGGCGATACTCGTCAGCCGGGTGCGCGCTTCGTCGCCGACTTGGGCAGGTGTAGCGCCCCTGAGGCGGTCGAGAAAGGGCGTGAGCGTTCCGGGGCCGGTGACGGTGGCGGGGATCAGTGCGCCCAACGCGTCGGCCGTGGCCTGCTCGACCTGGCCCGACTGGGTGTAGCCGGCCAGGCGGGCGCGCAGGCGCGCCGGGGTGGTGGCCCAGCCGACGAAATCCGCGGCGTTCAGGCCGCTGACCTCGAAGGCGGTGGCGGGCGGAGACGCGCAGCCCGCGCCATCCAGTTCCGGGGTGACGGTGACAGTGACGGTGAGGGCACCATCCGCGCCGGCCTCGCCGATGGCCTGCCCGTCGAAGCGGGCGAGCTGTCGTGGCGCGGCCACTGCGGCGGTATCGGCGGTGACGACTGTGCGGATACTTGTGATCGTCCACCCATGGCTGTCGGACAGCTGCGCGTCGACGACAGCGGTGACCGGAGTGGTACCCGTGGTGGTGAGAACTCCGGTGACGTCGAGGGCTTCGTAACCGGCGACGGTGTCGTCGAGGCTGATCGGTGTCGCGGCCAGCGTGGCGGTCCCGACGGCGATCGCGGGGCAGGCCGCGGACGGCGTGGGCGTGGGTGTTCCGGGCGGTTGCGGCGTCTGCGTGACCATGATGGTCGGTGCGGGTGCCGGTGCGCCGCTCGGCGCGGGTGTCCCAGTGCCGGGCGGGGTGGGCAGCGGGGCGGCTCCGCTGTCGTTGTAGCCATCCGTCCACGCCAGGACCGCCCGGACGTAGTCGTCCGACGGGTTGTACGCGAGGACCGCCGACTGGAGCTGTGCCGGGTTGGTCAGGTCGCGGTTGTACGCGCACAGGTAGCCCGCGGTGGCGAGGGCCGCGTCGTCGATGTTGTTCGGGTCCCGCGTGCCGTCGCTGTTCCCGTCCCGGCCGGATACCCGCCAGGTCGAGGGGATGAACTGCATGGGGCCGACGGCACGGTCGAAGAGCTTGTCACCGTCCCAGCCACCATCGTCGGTGTCCAGGATCAGAGCGCGTCCGTCGTTGCCGTCGAGGGGCAGCCCGATGATCGATGGAGTGACCGTGCCATCGGTGCTGATGGCGTGGCCGGCGGCGTGCCCGGATTCGACCTTGCCGATCCCCGCGAGCAGCGGCCAGCTCAGATGGCAACCGGGCCGCTCGCGCGCGGTCCGTTCGGCCGCCTTGCGGTAGGCCGTGAGCACCCGGTCCGGGATTCCCCTGTCGCCGGGACCGAGCGTCACGACCCCAGTGGCGCCGGTGGCCGCGGCCATGGCCAGGGCGTGTGTGCTCGAGGCGGAGGCGGCGCCAGCGCTGCCGGAACCAGCTGGGCCGGCATCCGCCGGCATCGCGAAACCGCCGCCATCCGCCGGCTGCCGCGCCGGCCCCGCCTGCGGGCCCGCGCTGGGATCCGCCTGCGAGGTGGCGGCGGAGCCGCTGATGAGCAGAAGGGCCGCGATCGCCACCACCGGCATCGTGAGTACCTGCGCCCGGGGCCGCGCCGCCCGGGGCCGCGGGCCAGGGACGGTATTCGCGACGGCCGGCCGCCGATTCAGCCTGACCCGTATCGGGCCCCGGCGATGCTTGGTCACGGCGGGTCTTCACCTCATCGAATGGCTGGGTTCCACGAGCGGTTTGCGGTTTCGTCTGTCCAGGTACTGCGATCATCCACTGTGCCGGCAAGGAGCGAAACGACGCGCGTCGCATCCCGGGCAAGCGCGGCCGGGAGCGAGGCGAATCACAATGAACTCTGGCACATGGGCTGGCCGTCAACCGCGCCAACGCCTGTCCTGGCCCAGGGCGGGCAGCAACCGTTGGGCTGGCGGCCTTCGCTGGTCAGGTTCTGTTTCACATTCGGTAATGTGTTGTGTGTCTATTGTTTGATGGAAAGATCCCAAAAATCTTGAAGATCTCATTGAGTCGAATCAGCGGATGCTGGCATCCTTGGCCGGTCCGATGGCACTCCGAAGCGTCTCGATTTCGGCGGAGGCGCTGTTCCCCGGCGGGAAGGAGCCGGTCCGATGTCGTGCCCTCGGGATACCTTCCCGCCAGCCCCGCCTCAGCCTGTTCGCCGCCTCTGTGCCAGTACGCTGCTTCGGCGACGTCATCGGTCGGAAATGTGGGGGGCGGGCCAGCTGGGACATATTCGTAACGCCGCTCCTGTCGCACGCGCGCCATGCCGGGGTGCCATCGTCGCCAGGCTGTCACCGTTGACCTGGCCGCGCCGCCAGCCATCCCGTGCCCGTTCCGGGCGGTCCGTACCACCGGCGCGACACGGTGGGGCCAGCTGCCCCATAGCCGCGACACAGTGGGGCCAACTACCCCATAGTGTTGCTGGACATTGACGACCGAAGGGCTGAACGTGGCGAAGAGCGCGCGGGGAGAACCCCTGATCGTCATGGCCGGCGTCGAGAAGTTCTTCGGTGCTTTTCAGGCGTTGCACGGGATCAGCCTGACCGTGCACAGCGGCGAGGTGCTGGTCATCGTCGGTCCGTCCGGATCGGGTAAGTCGACGCTGTGCCGGTGCATCAACCGGTTGGAGACCATTGACGCCGGCCGGATAATGATCGACGGAGAGCCGTTGCCCGAGGAGGGCCGCGCGCTCGCGCGGCTCCGGGCCGAGGTGGGTATGGTTTTTCAATCGTTTAACTTATTCGCCCATAAGACCGCTCTGGAGAACGTCATTCTCGGGCCGACAAAAGTCAAGCGAATCCCGCGTGAGGCAGCCGAGCGCCAAGGCCGGGAACTGCTCGATCGGGTGGGTGTCGGCGCCAAGGCCGGCAGTTATCCGGCACAGCTTTCCGGCGGGCAGCAGCAACGTGTGGCGATCGCCCGGGCGCTGGCCATGGAGCCGAAGGCGATTCTTTTTGACGAGCCCACTTCGGCGCTTGACCCGGAGTACATTGCCGAGGTGCTCGACGTCATGGCGGGGCTCGCGCGTGACGGCATGACCATGGTGGTCGTCACGCACGAGATGGGGTTCGCGCGGCGGGCCGCGGACCGCATCGTATTTATGGCTGACGGTCGCATTCTCGAGGAGGGCGCTCCAGAAAACTTTTTCGACAGCCCACGGACACAGCGGGCTCGCGACTTCCTGGCTCGTATTCTCACCAACTGATCTCGGCGTACCCGCCGGCATCGTCTCTTTCCCCTTCCGGCCATCCCGGCCTCTTCTGTAGCTGACGTATCCCCACGGAGGACGACCATGCGGTTCCCACGCTTTCTGATCGAGCAGCATCAGCTCCGGCCGCGCCCACGTCGGCGACGGTTCGTGACGGTCACGCTCGCTGGCGCTGTCGTGCTCGCCATCAGCAGCTGCGGAAGCAGCGGCAGCACAACCGGTACACCTGCCAGTGCCCAGAGCAAACCAACCTTCCCGGCCAATACCACGATGGCGAGGCTCGCCGCGGCCGGGAAGATCACCGTCGGTACCAAGTTCGACCAGCCCCTGTTCGGCCTGAAAGGCCTGGACAGCAAGGTCGCCGGATTTGACGTGGAAATTGCAAAAATCATATCCGCCGGGCTGGGGATCAAGCAGGACGACATCACCTTCGTTGAGACGCCGTCGGCCCAGCGCGAGGGGGCGATTCAGCAGGGCAAGGTCGACTTCGTCGTCGCCACTTACACGATCAATGACAAGCGCAAGCAGCTCGTCAGCTTCGCCGGGCCGTACTACCAGGCCGGTCAGGACCTCATGGTGAAAAAAGACAACACCACGATCACCGGACCGGAATCGCTACGCGCCGCGAACGCGAAGGTCTGTTCCGTCTCCGGGTCGACGCCAGCCGAAAAAATCAAGGATTATGTCGACGGTTCCAAGATCGTGCTCTTCGACGTCTACTCCAAGTGCGCGGACGCGTTGCGTACCGGTCAGGTCGATGCCGTCACCACTGACAACGTCATCCTGCTGGGTCTTATCGATGCCGGCGGGGGTGCCTTCAAGCTTGTCGGCAAACCCTTCACCACCGAGCCCTACGGCATCGGCATCAAAAAGGGCGACGTCGCTTTCTGCCAGTTCATCGACTCGCAGCTGACCGCGGCGTCGGCGGACGGACGCTATGCCAGGGCCTGGGAATCCACCGCGGGCAAGGTTGCCAGGGCCACGCCGTCCCTGCCCGCGCTCACCGCCTGTTCGTGATCTAAGCACCGCACCCCGTCAGGACCTCTCCGGAACTGACATACCCCGGGAGCCACCATGGGCGTCATCACCGACAACCTGGGCCTGTATGCCGATGGTCTGTTGGGAACATTGAAGATCTGCGCCCTGGTCGCCGTGGCGGCGCTGGTGCTCGGGATCGTGCTGGCGGGATTCCGGGTGTCGCCGGTGCCACCACTGCGCGCGGTGGGCACCGCCTATGTCACGTTGGTCCGCAACTGTCCTCTTACGATCGTCCTGTTCGCCTTCGCTTTCGGCCTGCCGGAGGTGGGCGTCAACGGCTCCTACTTCATATTCGGGGCCGCTGGGCTCACCATCTACACAGCCGCGTTTGTCTGTGAGGCGGTACGCAGCGGAATTGGTGCGGTTGACACAGGTCAGGCCGAGGCTGCCCGCTCGATCGGCCTGACCTTCAGCCAGTCGTTGCGGTTGGTGATTCTTCCGCAGGCGATCCGGGCGGTCATCCCCCCGCTGGGCAATGTCGCGATCGCGATGGTGAAGAACTCCGCGATCGTCGGTGCGTTCGGGGTCGGTGGCGAGCTCTACAGCGTCGCGAACACACTGAACGGCGCGCGGGGCGAACCCGCGTTGCCGGTCTACGCCGGCGTCGTGCTCGGATATCTGATTATCATCATCCCCGCCGGTCTGCTTCTGTTGGCGGCGGAGAAACGGTTCAGGGTGGCCCGGTGAGCGGCTCGGTTCTTCACGATGTCCCGGGGCCTCGCGGGCGTCGGCGTATAGCCATCGCCAGCGCCGTCGCCGCCCTTGCCCTGATCGGGCTCGGAGCGCTGGTCATACGTCGGCTGGCGGCGAACGGCCAGTTCAACAGCGGCAAATGGAGCCCGCTGTTCAACCCGGGCGACAAGGACTTCCCGGATGTGTGGCGCCTGCTCGGCGGCGGCCTGCTGCACACGTTGACAGCCGCCGCCCTGGCCGCGGTCTTCTCCCTGGTGTTCGGGGTCCTCATCGCGATGTCCAGGATCTCCGCCGCGCGGTGGTACCGCTGGGCTGTCGTCGGGGCGGTCGAGCTGCTGCGCGGTGTCCCCGTGGTCATCGCGGTCTTTTTCGCCGCGCAGGTTCTGCCAGCCTATGGAGTCAGGCTACCGCTGCTGTGGTACATCGTGATCGGTCTGACGGCCTACAATTCCGTGGTTATCTCCGAGATCGTCCGAGCGGGTGTCCTTGCGGTACCGAAGGGGCAGACGGAGGCCGCGTCGGCGCTGGGCCTGACCCGCGGCCAGACGCTGCGGGTCATTCTGCTCCCGCAGGCCTTCCGTTCGATGCTGCCAGCGTTGCTCAGCCAGCTTGTTGTGATTATCAAGGACACCTCGCTCGGCGCTTTCATCTCCTATGAGGAACTGCTGCGCCGTGGCCTGATCACCGTCCAGACCCTGCACAACCCGATCCAGACCTATCTGCTCCTCGCCGCTATCTTCATCCTCATCAACTATCTGGTGACCAGACTGGCGATCTATCTGGAAGCGAGATTGTCCGGCCGGCGCTCGGGGCGGCCCGTGCCTGGTTAGCGTGCCCGGCAGCAGGGGCGTGGATCAGTGTGTGGGGTTTGTCGGCTGGTTCCCGGTCGGGCCCGCCTCCCGATCTGGTGGTGTCGAGGTGCTGCCCGCCGCTGGCCGCGTCCCGCTGGCGCTGTCGGCGTCCTGCTGGGCGAGCCAGGCCTGCTGACGGTCGAAGTGTGTGCGGTCGCGCGCCACGAAGACGCCCTTGGCCGCGGCGAGCTCCGCGTTCGTGGCCGCCAGCCGCAGCTCACCGATCACGTACAGGCGCTGGCCCGCACGCCGGTCGAGCCAGGATGACGCCACCAGGTCACGGCCCACCGGCACCGGCCGGATGAAGGTGATTTCAAGGGCGGCGGTGACAGCCAGTATCCCCGTGTGCATGGGGAGGTGGCCCAGCACCTCATCCATGATCCCAGCCGTCCACCCGCCGTGGGCGACGTTCGGGCCGCCTTCGTTCTCGGCCGAACAGGTCACATGCGCCCGCAGCACCCCGTCGTCGCCGAGACGTTCGCGGACCATCCCCAGGCGGCAGTGTCCCTTGCGGGAGCAGGCGCCACACAGCGCCACCTCACCGTCAGCCCTGGGCGGCAGCTGGAAGTCCGAGCCCGTCCAACGCGGTCCGTCGTCCCTCATCCGGCGAGTGCGCCGTGCGGGCGCCCGGCAACAGGGACACGGCATCGCGGGGCTGGGACACGCGCCTCGCGGCATCGCTCCCCATCCATCGCCGCGGGATGCGCGGGTACCCCGGCTCGTCGGTCGTTACTCACCACCAGGGTGACTCCCTCCGCCGTCTCGCGATCCATCCACCCCGACCCCGTTCCTTGATCCACGTTTCTGTTGTCGAGCGTTCCTGCTGGTGGCAGGTTGTTCCGCAGGCTTGCCGTGGTTGCGGGCATGCTTCATTTTAAATATAAAACATATAACGATTAGGTGCAGCTTCGTCGCAGGCCGGAACTCGGCGTTCACCATGGTCCGGCGGGAGCCGTGGCCTCACCGAGCGCATAACCAGACAGCGACAGGAGCCACCGATGTGGGGTTTTCAGACGGATCCCGAGTACCAGCAGCTCCTCGACTGGGCCGACGACTTCGTCCGTACAGAGGTCGAGCCCGTCGACCGGCTGGTCCGCCAGCCCTACGATCTCACCGACCCCATCCGTGCCGCGCTCATCCCACCACTGCAGGAGAAGGTCCGCGCGCAGGGCCTGTGGGCCTGCCACCTCGGCCCGGAACTCGGTGGCCCCGGCTACGGCCAGCTCAAACTCGCCCTGCTCAACGAGATCCTCGGCCGTTCGCGCTGCGCGCCGAGCGTCTTCGGGTGCCAGGCCCCGGACTCGGGCAACAGCGAGATCCTCGCGCACTTCGGCACGGACGAACATAAGGCGAGATACCTCGAGCCGCTGCTGCGTAACGAGATCGTCTCGTGTTTCTCCATGACCGAGCCGCAGGGTGGTGCCGACCCGAAGGTTTTTCGGACCCGAGCGGTACTGGACGGTGACGAATGGGTGATCAACGGAGAGAAGTGGTTCTCCTCGAACGCCCGTTTTGCCTCCTTCCTGATCGTCGTCGCGGTGACCGATCCGGAAGCCTCCCCGTACCGGCAGCAGTCGATGTTCATCGTCCCCACGGACACGCCCGGTATCCGGTTCATCCGCCATGTCGAGCTCATCGATGAGGAGGCCGGTGGAGGCACTGAGGGCTACATCTCGTATGAGAACGTGCGGGTACCCCGCGCGAATCTGCTCGGTGCGCGGGGCGGCGGTTTCGAGGTCGCGCAGGTCCGGCTCGGTGGCGGCCGTATTCACCACGCCATGCGCACCGTCGGCCTGGTGAAGTGGGCCTTCGACATGATGTGCGAGCGGGCGCTGTCCCGCTTCACCCAAGGTGAGGTTCTCGCGCGCAAGCAGCTGGTGCAGGAGGCTATCGCCGACACCTGGATCCAGATCGAGCAGTTCCGGCTGCTGGTCCTGCGGACCGCCTGGCTGATCGACGAATGCCAGGACTACCGGCAGGTCCGCGGTGACATCGCCGCCATCAAGGCGGCCATGCCGAAGGTACTGCTCGATGTCACCTCCAGAGCCCTGCAGCTGCACGGTTCGTTGGGCCTGACCAAGGAGATGCCGTTTTTCGACATGCTCGTCGCCGGTTACACCGTCGGCATCGCCGACGGCCCGACGGAGGTGCACAAGATCACTCTTGCTCGTGAGGTGCTCAAGCGGCACAAGCCGACAGACGGCCTCTTCCCGACCAGCCACCTGATCGCCCTTGAGGAGCAGGCCCGTGCGCGTTACGCCGACGTGCTGGCCGGCCTGTGACCGGGCAGCGGTCCGCCGTTACCGCAGCCGCGGACAGCGAGCTCGTACTCTGCAATGTCTCGGTGGCGCCGTTGAGTTTCCGCGATGTCGTCACCGCGGCCTCGGCAGCGGGTTTCGACGGGATCTCGATCCTCGGCCGTTCGCTGCGCCGGGCCCGCACCCGCGAGGGGCTGTCCGACTCCGATATCAGGGCCATGTTGGATGACAACGGCCTTGTCCTGACCGAGATAGAAGCGGTCGGTGACTGGCTCACGCCACCCCCGGTTGATCAGCCCGCCTTTCTGGACCAGGTCCTCACCGAGGCCGAGTATCTCCAGGCGGGTGGGTCGCTGGGGGCGAAGACACTGGTGGCGACCCACTTCGGGGATGTGGTCGAGCTGGATGAGGCCGCGGAGAAGTTCGCGGGCCTGTGCGACCGTGCCGCCGACCACGGGCTTGACGTCGCGCTGGAGGCGGTGGCCTGGGCAACGATCAGTGACATCGGGACGGCGTGGGAGATCGCACACCGTGCCGACCGGCGCAACGCCGGGATCCTCGTGGACGCCTGGCACCACAACCGAGGCCCCGGCGCTGGTGACGCGGAGCTGCTACGCCGAATACCCGCCGACCGGGTGTTCGCGGTGCAGCTCAGCGATGCCGCCGTGACACCGGTGGGCCCGCCGCTCGAGGACATCCAGCACCGGCTGCTGCCTGGCGTGGGCGGTTTCGACCTGACCGGCTTCCTCAGCATCCTCGACGACGCTCAGGTGCGGGCACCGATCGGGGTCGAGGTCCTCAGCGCCGAGATCCTCGCCCAGGGGCCGGCCGTCGCTGGACGGATCCTGATGGACGCGCTGCGCGCGACGCTGGACCGCGCGCGGTTGTAGGCCCTCGCGGGGTGGGACCTCGCGGGGGTGGGATCCCGACGGCCGGGGGATGCCCAGCGCGATCGTCGAAAGCGCCGGACAGCCCCCGACCGGGGAGCTCCTGCCCAGGGAACGGCGCTGTTCGCCTGGGTCAGTCGCTGGAGGGAAGTGGTTTGGCCTCCTTGAGCAGCAGCGGGGCCAGCCCGTCGGCGATGCTGCCCGCCCCCGCCTTGGTGACGAGAATCTCGATCTCATTGTCCTTGTCGGTGTAACGCTTGCCCAGCAAGGTCCCGCTGGCAAGTTCGGGTTTGAGGTCCAGGCCGTCGGCGGGGGTCTCCTTGGATCCGATCATTGGATGACCGCCGCAGGTCAGGTCGATCTCGCTGGAGCCGGGCCGGACCACGATCACTTCCGTGGCGCAGACCTGGCTCCGCAGCCGCAGACCTGTCTTGAGCCGCATTGCTGTGCTCACGTCCTCTCGTATGTCGTGGGACTGCCGATCTCGGCGACCAGCTGACGGCGCAGGAGCTTGCCCGTGGGCGTGTAGGGAAGGCCGTCGCGGAAGATGACCTCATCGGGGGTGCGCGAGCCGCGAAGCCTGGCCCGAACCCAGGCGCGCAGGTCATCGGGTTCCGGCGTCGCATGCGCCGCCGGGACGACAACGGCCGTCAGGCGCTCGCCCCATTCGATGTCGGGCAGGCCGATGACGGCGACCTCCTTCACCGCCGGGTGGTGGATCAGCACGTCCTCGATCTCGGCCGGCGCGATGTTCTCGCCCCCGCGGATGATGGTGTCGTCCGCCCTGCCCTCGATGAACAGGTACCCGCCGGTGTCAAGGCAGGCCCTGTCCCTGGTGGGAAACCAGCCGTCGGCGTCGAGGACGGATCCCAGCCCCAGGTACTCCCCGGAGATCTGGCCGCCGCGCACCCACAGCTCGCCGACTTCGCCGGGACCGGTGGGCGCGCCGGCCGAGTCGCGGATCTCGCCCTCCACCCCGGGAACGAGACGACCCGCGGAGGACAGCCGGGCCGCCACCGCCGGGTCGGGCGACAGGAGTGCCGTACGGTGATCATCTGGGCTGAGGATCGCGATCGTCGAACTCGTCTCGGTGAGCCCGTAGGCGTTGACGAAGCCGGCGTCCGGGAATGCGGCGAGTGCCTTCTCCAGGACCGGACGCGGCATCCGGGCGCCGCCGTAGGCGATCGAGCGCAGCGTCGGTGTCGCTGCCCGCGCACCGGCGAGCTCCTCGACGATGCGGGCCAGCATCGTCGGTACGACCATGGCGCTGGTCACCTGCTCCGCGGCCACCAGGCGCAGCCAGGCGCCCGCGGAGAAATTCGGCAGGTAGACGAGACGGCGGCCGGAGTAGATGTTCGTCAGCACGGTCCCGACACCGGCGATGTGATACGGAGGAACGCTGGTCAGTGCCGCCTCGGCCGGCTCCGCGGAGCCGAACTCGACGGTCTGCAGGACGTAGGAGACGAGGTTGGAGTGCCGCAGCACAACCGCTTTCGGCTTGGACGTCGTCCCGCTGGTGAACAGCAGGACCGCCGGTGCTTCATCATCGACATCCACCGGCTCGGACGGCTCCGCGAGCGCCGCGGTGGCCAGCCACTCCTCACTGCGGTGGACCTTCAGACCACTTCTGGCCACCACGTCCTGGTAGGCCTCGTCGCAGACGACGACCGGGCCGTGTAATTCGCCCAGCAGCCCGTCCAGCTGGTCTTCGCCGAGACGGTAGTTCAGCGGGACGAACGGCATCCCGGCCGTTGCCGCCGCGAACAGGACAGCGGGGAAGGCCGTGCTGTTGCCACCGAGGTACGCGACCCGCTCGGCGCCGGAGGAGCGCAGCAGCGTGGCGCCGCCGGCTGATACCCGGACCAGGTGTTCGAACGTGATGCCGTCGCCGCGCCCTCCCAACGCCACCCGGTCACCGAAGGCCGTCGCGGCCATATCGAGCAACATCCCGATACTCATAGACCTTTGCCCCAAATCATATATACAAACAAGCTTTTACGGTGTCATCGAGGGGTCCACTCGCGGGTGGCGGCTGCCGAGGGGCGGTCGGTGATCTTTTTGTGATCTCGGCGCGTCCCTCGCTGGGCCTCGGTGTCCCCGCCCTCCGCCCGGTGGGCATGGTCCTCGCTACCCAGGGCGCGGGTGGTCGCGCGCGACGGTGGGTGATCGGGCATGCGGATCGTGTGTCGCAAGGTCACCTCCGGGGCACGTCCGCGGCCGTCCGCCCAGGTTGACAGCGCTCCGTCGTCATCTGGTCGGCGCGTTGTCTGGGAGTCCGGCCGGCGGAGCCGATGGAGCTCTTCCGGTCGGGGTTCCGGAATCCAGGGTCTGGCTCATCGAAACATATAACCTAATTAACGCATCCTAGTGCAAGGGGCTGGCTCTGTCGCGGGGCTGGCCCCGGAGGTCGACTCTGGATGTCGCGCGGTGGTAGCGGTGGTAGCGGTGGTAGCGGTCGGCGCCCGCGGCACTGTGGCGGGCCCTGCCGGGAAGCGGTCGCCGTGAGGGCATGGTCGCTGGCCTGCGATCAGGACTACTAGTATGCTAATTAGACTGAATGGTTCGTAGAGTCGCGAGGATGGATGCGAGGAGACTCCGATGGCAGGGCTCGACTTTGGCCTGTTTGACTGCGATACGCACTGCTACGAGACCAGGGATGCCTTCACGAGGTACCTTCCGGCGGAGTGGTCCGAGCACGCGGTCCGGCCGATCAGGTTCGAGGGCGGCGTGGAAAAGATCATGGCTGCGGACCGGGTCGCGACCTTCAATTCGGAACAGGGCCTCGGCTTCGACCTGGCTTACCGGCCGGGATCCCTCAAGGAGATGCTGCGCCAGATGGCGTCCGGTAACCCGGACGAGACCTACGAGCCCGAGCCCATGCGTCCGGAGTACCTCGACCGCGACGTGCGCCTGAAACTGATGGACGCCCAGGGGGTGGACCGGGCCGTCGTCTTCCCGTCCGCGATGGCCCTGTCGGTCGAGAACTACGTGAAGAACGTGCCCGCGGCCTATGCCAATGTGCACGCTTTCAACCGCTGGTTCGAGGAGAACTGGGGCTTCGCGTACAAGGACCGCATCTACGGCCCGGCGCTGCTGTCACTGCGCGACCTGGACCTCGCTGTCGCGGAGCTGGACGACGTCCTCGCCCGGGGCGCCAGGGTCGTGCTGCTGCCGACCGGTCCGGTGAACGGCCGCTCGCCCGGTGACCCCTACTTCGACCCGATCTGGGCCCGCCTCAACGAGGCCGGCGTGACCGTCGCCTTCCACATCATGGAGAACTGGTACAACGAGCACATCGCACCCGCCTGGGGCTATGACGCCTTCCCTGCGGCATGGCATATGTCGGCGTGGCAGTGGAACAACCTCTATGGCGAGCGGCCCATCGAGGACACGTTGTCGGCACTGATCTACGACAACATCTTCGGACGCTTCCCCAACCTGATGGTGCTCGTCGCCGAGTTCGGGGCTTCGTGGGTACCGCATTTCATCGAGCACATGGACAAGAGCCGGGGGATGGGCCGCAACGGGCCGTGGATCGGCGGGCGTCTCACCGAGCGTCCCAGCGCGATTTTCCAGCGTCACATCCGGGTCGCTCCCTATCCGGAGGACAACATCGCCAAGATCGTTAGAGATCTTCCAGATGTTGACTGCCTGGTCATGGGTTCGGACTTCCCGCACGCGGAAGGGCTGGCCGACCCCGCCGACTTCGCCCAGCTGGTCACGTCACTCACACCGGAGCAGCAGCGCAAGATCCTGCGTGGCAACGCGGAGAAGCTCTTCGAGAAGGCGTGACCGCCGGGGAAACCGGCCACCCGGCCACGGCAACCGGGCGCGTCGGTCCGGATTCCGTCAGGATTGATCATAGTCGTTCCGTTGCGGGAGAGCCGACCGGCGGGCGGCCACCGTACGGGGACGTCTTCTCGGGTCCCCGTAGCCGTCTTGACACGCCGTCGCCGTGGGCCGATCTGCCCATGGCGAGGCGCCAGGGGATCGGTATCGGCACCATCCGGCGTGCCTTCCGCCAGCGGGAAGACCCACCTCGCGTACCGCAACGGCCGGGTATCCGGGCGGCGGCGGTCCTGCTGACGCTGTTCGAGGAGGCGGGCGAAACCCGTGTCGTCCTGATCGAGCGTTCCAGCGCGGTCAGGACCCACCGGGGCGAGATCGCCTTCCCCGGTGGGGTGTGCGACGCGGGTGAGGCACCGCGCCAGGCTGCGTTGCGGGAGTCCTGGGAGGAGATCGGCCTCCCGTCCACGGGCGTCGACCTGCTCGGTGAGCTGGGCGGGCACACCGCTGAGCTGACGAGGTTCCAGATCACCCCGGTGGTGGGCGCGCTCGCGGCCCGGCCGGTTCCGCGCGTCAACCACAGCGAGGTCGAGGATGTCTTCGACGTTGCGCTCGCTGGGCTGATGGCGGACGGTGTGTACCGTGAAGAATGGTGGACCGGTCCGCGCGGCGGCTTCGCGGTTCCTTTTTTTGATCTTTCGAGAGGCAGCGTCTGGGGCGTGACGGCTTCGATGCTTCTCGAGCTCCTCGTGCTCGTGACCGCCAGCGCCCGCCCGCGGGATCAGGTTCCGCCGCCCGCTGGAGCGGTCGCGCCATGATCCCATCCGAAGAGACTGTCGGCCTGCTTGAGGGAATCGCCACCACCAGGGCCATCCGCCGGTTCCGCCCGGAGCCGGTCAGTGAGGACGCGCTCGCCACCATGTTGTTCGCGGCATCCCGCGCGCCCAGCGGTTCGAACCGCCAGCCCTTCCGCTTCCTTGTGCTGCGTGACGGCCCGCGCGCGCTGGCGGCCCGAGCCCTGATCGGCCGGGGAGCCCGAGCGCAGTGGACGAGAAAGGTCGTCTCAGACGGTTACGACCGCGGCAGCGGTACGCGTCCCGACACGCCGAAGGCGCGGATGGCCGCGGCCATGGCGCATTTCGTGGAGACCTTCGAAAGCGTGCCGGTCATCGTGCTTCCATGCCTGGTCCGTTACCGCGAGCCGAACCCGGCGGAAGGCGGGTCGATCTACCCGGCCTGCCAGAACCTGCTGCTGGCCGCGCGGGCGCTGGGCTATGGCGGCGTGCTCACCGGCTGGCACCGGCTCGTGGAGCCGGACCTCCGCCGGTTGCTGGAGATCCCCGACGGGGTTTTCATCGCCGGGACGATCGCGCTCGGCCGGCCGCAGGGGCGGCACGGCCCTGTTCGCCGCCAGCCGCTGCGGGACATGGTCTTCGAGGACGGTTGGGGCGAGACGACGACCTGGGCGGTCGACCCGCCCGGCACCCGTCACACCGATGCTGGCCCGCCAACGCACCCGTAGCGGTTTACCTGCGGCCGGTCAGCCGGTCAGCCGGTCAGCCGGTGCCGGTGCGTGCGGTCAGCTGTTCCCGCGCGGGCACGGGCGGCGCGACCGCTGGATCCGTCACGCCGCCCGTCGGATGTCTCGCCTGCGTCACGAGGGAATATCAGCGCCCGCGACAATCTTCGCGTCCGTCAGGGCGGCGATGGCCTCCGCGTCGTAACCGAACTCGGTCAGCAGCGCCTCGGTCTGCTCACCAAGCAGACAGCTGCGGCTGATGCGGCCCGGGGTTTCCGACAACGCCACGGGCAGGCCGTGTACCCGGATCCGGCCGAAGAGCGGATGGTCGACCTCCACCACCAGCCCGGTCTCCACCATGGTCTCGTCAGTGCAGGTGAACGCGGAGACACCGCCTTCGAAGACGGTCACGCAGGCGAGCCCCGCGGGGACGAGGAGGTCCTCCCACGCCTGCGCGGTGTCAGCGGTGAACACATCCGCAAGGATCGAGGCAAGCTCCTCGTCGTTGTCCAACCGGCTGTCCACCGTGGCGAAGCGGGCGTCCTCCAGCAGGTCCGGGCGCTTGATCCCGCCAACCAGCGTCTCCCATTCCCGCTGGGTCGGCGCGGCCAGGAACACCCAGCCGGACGACGCCCGGTAGAGGCGGTAAAGAGCATGGTAGCCATGCTGCTCCGCATCGAGCGCGGGAGCCGGCGGCTTGCCCGCGTAGGCGTTGAAGTCGTCCGAGTAGGCGTAGGCGTTCCCACAGATCATCGAGGTGGCGACGAACTGTCCTTCACCCGTCCGCCGCTGGTGCATGATCGCCAGCAGGAGAGCCGAGAAGACCGCGAGCGCGGCGTTCGAGTCCCCGTCGGTGAGACCGCGCAGCCGCGGCTGGACGATGGCCTGTAGCTCGGCCAGGTCGAAACCGCTGACGAGGTCGGGATCGAGCCAGTACGAGGCCTGCTTGTGCAGGCTCCCGGCCACGGCGCTCGCCGAATCGGCGTACAGCGCACGGGAGCTGTAGGGCCCGCTGACGCCGTATCCGGTGGCGTGCAGATACACCAGTTTCGGGTTGATCGCGGAAAGCGTGGCGTAGTCAATCTTCAGGCGTTCGGCCACCCCTGGCCGGAAGCTGAGCGCGAAGACGTCGGCCTTCTCGATGAGCGCATAGAAGATCTTTCTGCCCTCGTCTGTCGACACGTCGACGGCGATGCTCTCCTTGCCCGCCATCGTCCGCACGCCGCCGCTCTCCTTCACCCCGAAAGAGCTGCGCATCGGGTCGCCGGTGAGGCCCTCGACCTTGATGACGCGCGCACCCAGGGCGGCGGCCAGGGTGACACCGAAGGGCATGGCGAAGAAGTAGCCGAATTCGACGATGGTCACCCCGGCGAGCGGATGGGCCGGGGCGGGTCCGGTTGCGGCCGCGGGCGCCCAGGGGCCGGTGAACGGGCCGTTGTGGACGCCGAGCGCGGGGGCGGCGCGGTCAATCCGTGACGGTGACCTGCTGAAGGCCGCGACCGGGCCCACCTGACGGATCGGGCCGTGTTCGGGATGGGTGACCACGATGGAGTCGCCGTTGTGGACGATCTGCGGGTGGTCGAGGCCCTCCTCACAGGTTGCGGCAACCTCGAACGGGACGTCGGCGTTGGCCTCCAGCAGCGGTACCCACTCCGCCAGCGTCTTCCTCCGCAGGGTCTCGCTGAGGAGGTCCTCCCACTGCTGCGCGTCCTGCGGGGTCCTGAACTGCGGGGCATGCGCGAAGAGCGGGTTGGTATGGGTGCTCTCGAGACCGAGGACGCTGGTGAGCGCCCGCGCCTGATGGGGCAGCTGCGGGTTGCTGATGATGAAGCGGCCGTCCTTGGTCGCCATCGTCAGGCCGTACCGGGTGGCGGCCAGCGCCCCGCCGCGGGGGTTGAGGATGACCTGCGGCTGGCTGCCGGTGTTCTTCGCGTACTGCCAGTGCATCGTCCCGAAGTAGTCCACCGGGTTGAGGCCCTGCACCAGGGTGGCCTCGACGCGCTGCCCGCGCCCGGTCCGCTCGCGGACGACCAGGGCCGCCAGAACACCGCTGACGGCCATGTGCGCGGCGCCCGTGCTCGCCATCGACGCGGCGGTGAAGATCGGTCCTGGCCGGAAGCCGAACTGCCCCCGGGCGAACGCTCCGGCCTTCGCCGCCACGACGCCCTCGTAGCCCTTCAACCGCGCGTACCGGCCGGTGGAGCCGAAGCCGTTGACCGAGCAGTAGACCAACGACGGGTTGGCCGCGTGCAGGGTTTCCCAGCCTAGCTCCCAGCTGTCAGCGACGCCGGGTTCGAAGCTCTCGATCAGCACGTCGGCGTGGGCCGCGAGGGTGGCGGCCTCGGCCCGGCCCGCGGCGGTGCGCAGGTCAGCGACGAGGCTTTCCTTGCCCCGGTTCCAGACCAGGAAACCGGCTGGTGACTGGGTGCGCAGACGGTCGCCCTCGGGTGGCTCGACCTTGAGCACCCGGGCCCCGTTATCGGCGAGGATCATCCCCGCCAGGGAGCTGGCGATACTGCCGGCGCCCAGCTCGAGCACTGTCAAACCATCGAGGATCATCAATACAGCTCTCCA
Source organism: Protofrankia sp. CiT1 (assembly GCF_917627335.1). Taxonomy (NCBI): domain Bacteria; kingdom Bacillati; phylum Actinomycetota; class Actinomycetes; order Frankiales; family Frankiaceae; genus Protofrankia; species Protofrankia sp. CiT1. The sequence continues at coordinate 35,984 of NZ_CAKJTP010000033.1, forward strand.
AGGCCACGGGCCACACCGGCACGAGAACTCCCGTGCTCCGTCCTGGTTCCCGCTGCGGGGAAGGGTGGTGGGGCGCTCCTCTGCGGGTGATTAATTAGGTGAACAATCTAACAGCTTGTATCGGTCGTATAAGAGGCTCCGGCAATAGGGCGTTCGATCAGGGAGCGGAGCCGGGGTGCGTGCATCGGGAGGCGGCGGAGGGAGCCGCCCCGGTGGTGGGTGGCGGCGGCCAGGGTCAGCGGCTGGCATCGGTGGCGCCGAAGACGAAGTCGCTGATGAGACGGGCCAGCTCGACCGGGCGGTCACCTTGGACGGAGTGCCCCGCACCCGGCACGGTCTCGACGCGGGCCGTGGGCTGGCGGCGGCGGAACTCGACCACGTCGTCCTCAGTGACAACGCCGGAGGCCGATCCCAGCACGAGCATCACCGGCGCCGGCAGCGCCGAGAGGTCATCCCAGCGCGGCCTGAAGTCCAGCATGCCGCCGGTGGGGATCAGCCGGTCGTATCGCCAGGCCCAGCGGCCGTCCGGGAGCGGGTGAGCGTTGTGCAGGATGCCGCGCCGCAGGGAGCTGACCGACCGGGTCGGGTTGTGGCGGACCGTCCGTTCCAGGATCTCCTCGAAGGAGGCGAAGGACTCCGGGCCGTTGACGAACGCCGCGATCGGGGCGCTCTTCGCCAGCGTCACGCCCGGCGTTACGTCGACGACCACAAGCCGGCGGACAAGCTGCGAGTAGGCGGACGCGAGGCGGATGCCGGTGAGCCCGCCGAGGGACATGCCGACCACGCCCGCGGCTCGTGGCGCGAGCTCGGCGATGGCGCTGGCGAGGATGTCGGCGTTGCGGACCGGCCAGTAGTCGCCGTCCGGCCGTTTGCCGGAGTGGCCGTGACCAGGCAGGTCGAAGGCCACCAGCGGGCGGCCGAGCGCGAGGGCGACGGTGTCCCAGGTGTGGGCGTTCTGCGCCCCGCCATGCAGGAACACCAGCTCGGCGGGGCCATCACCCCAGACCAGGGCGCTGATCCGTTCGCCGTCCACATCGACGTTCTCCCGGCGTACCCGTGGGGGGCCGGCCCAGGCCAGGCCCGCATCCCGGGCGTTCTCCTCAAAGAACCCGAATTCGTCGTAGTCGGGCAGTCGCGCGGCCTCTGCCATGTGGATCTCCCAGGATGATCGAATCCTCGAGCGTCCACACGCGGCGACCGGAGAGTGCGACGGCCCTCGTGGGGACTGGCGTGTGCGTCCGATACAGTTACAGAATATATCTATATCAGGTACGGTCCGGGCGTGCCGCACCGCGGACCCGCCGTGCGACGGCGTGAAGGAGACCGTGTTGAGTGGGATCAGCGACGCTGAGGTCCTGGAACGCTACCCCCGGACTGCTGTAGATCATGACAACAAGTACTTCTACCAGGGCCTGCTCGAACGGAAGCTGCTGGTCAATCGTTGTAACGCCTGCGGCAGGTGGCACCAGCCGCCGCGGCCGATCTGCCCGTCGTGCTGGTCGCGCGACATCACCGCGACCGAGGTGTCGGGCGAGGGCGTCATCCACCTACTGATCTTTCTGCATCAGGGCCCGCCGGCCGCGGGCGTCGACTACGCGACGCCGCACCCGGTCGCGGTGGTCGAGCTCGCCGAGCAGGAGGGCCTGCGGTTCTCCACGACGATCGTGAACGCCGACCGCGAAACCCTGCGTATCGGGCTGCCGGTGACACTCACCTGGATCGAGCGTGACGGCAACCCCTTCCCCGCCTTCGCGCCCGCCGCTGCCTGACCTGCCCGAGACGATCATCAGGAGACCTGGACGATGACGCGGTATCCCGTCAAGGACAAGGTGGCCTTCGCCGGCACGGGCGCCACCGCGTTCTCCCGTGACTCGGGCGAACGCTCCCAGCTCTCGCTGTGTGCCGAAGCGTGCACGCGGGCGATCGAGGACGCGGGGCTGACCGCCGCCGACATCGACGGCATCGCCGGCGCGGTCCCGATTGCCTACAAGGTCCAGTCGGCGCTCGGCATCCCCGAGACCACGTGGTGGACGAGCCCGCCCCAGGAGGGCTCCTTCGTCCAGGTGATCCTGGAAGCGATGAACGCCGTGTACTCCGGTGCCTGCAACACCGTGATCGCCTACCACACGTTCTACCGGCTGCCCTGGGCGTCGCGGGCCGCGGCCAAGGATCCGTTCCGGCGGATGCTGTCGATCACCGGGGGTGTCTCGCCCGCGCCGGAGGATGTGTGGGGCTCGGTCGGTTACACCGCGTGGGCGAGCCGATATCTGTACGAGTATGGCGCCTCCCGGGAGGACTTCGGGCTCGTCGCCGTCAACTCCCGGTCCAATGCCGGGCGGAATCCGAACGCGGTCATGCGGAGCCCGATCGGCATGGACGACTACCTGGCCGCCCGCATGATCCGTTGGCCGCTGTCCCTGCTCGACATGGATGTCCCGATCGACGGCGCTGTCGCCTTTGTCATCACGACCGCCGAGCGTGCCCGTGACCTGCCAGGCCGGCCCGTCCTCATCCACGCGGCGACGGCTGGTGTCATCGACCGCAACGAGGAGGACCAGACCCCGGGGCTGCGCAACCACGGCCAGCGGGTGACGGTCGAGACGCTGCGGGCACGCAGTGATCTATGGCTTGATGACATGGACGTCTACTACCCCTACGACGGTTTCTCGTTCATCACGTTGTCCTGGCTGGAGGCCATCGGGCTGTGTGGGCCGGGTGAGGCCGGCGCGTTCATCCGCGACAACTGGGATGACAAGACGAACAGTTTGGTGATCCATGGGAAGGTTCCCGTCAACACCCATGGCGGCAGCCTGTCCGAAGGTGGGACGCAGGGCGCGGGGCACATCCGTGAAGCCGTCCTGCAGCTGCGGGGGGAGGCTGGCGAGCGTCAGGTCCCCGGCGCGGGCACGGCGATCCTCACGCCTGGCGGTTTCTTCTTCAACGCGCACGGCCTCGTCCTCCGCGCGGAGTAGCGGCGTAACCGCCGCTTTCAGCCCGCCGTGTCCGCCGTGTCCGGTGCGTCCGGATGGATCTGCTGGAGCGGTCGGCGAACGGCCACGGCCACTGGCACGCCACCGTGGCATCGGAATGCGGCTCGTCGGATTGCCGAGGGAATATCGGGTCCACAGATCGCGGCACGGTTGGGCCGGGACCGCTGCAGCCTCCCAGGCCGAGGCGGCGGCGGTTCCGGCGCAGCGCGCTCCCGACCGACAGAGCACCGCGGTACTCGACGGTTCGCTGTCGGAGCGGGCGCGGCGTGAGGATGCCCGCTACTGGGAGGAGCACCGCCGGCCGATCGTCGGATGTCGCCCGTGTGACGACCCGTCCACCCACGCGGCCGGCCGCGTGGGCGGTCTCACGACGCTAGCCGTGCCAGCAGGGGTTGAGGTCCCAAGGTAACGGTAATAACGTAGTCGTTATCATGGTTGCATGCCCTGGGATGTCTTGGTCCACCCCGATGCGGCCGACGAGTTGGCCAAGCTCCCTGCCAACGAGCGCGCGGCGATCGACAGCGCCCTCGACAAGCTGCGAGAACGCGGTACGGATCTACCGTTCCCACACACCAGTGCCGTCGTGGACGCCGACCGCCTGTGGGAGCTACGTCCCCGAGGTGGCAATAGCCCGTGGCGGGCTTTCTACCGGCGGATGGGGGCAAAGCTCGTCATCGTTGGTGCCATCGGACACCACGACAAGCGGAAGTACAGGCGGGCAGTCGCCGTGGCCGTGGAACGGCTCAACGACCTGAAGGAGGACTGATGAAGTTGTCGGAGCTCAAGCCCCTCGACCAGGTCATCGAAGAGCACCGCCAGGACCCGGAGTTCCGCGAGGAGTGGGACGCGCTGGCGTTCTCCCGGAAGGTCGCCAACCAGGTGATCGCATACCGGGTCGAACACGGTCTCACACAGCGGGCTCTCGCCGAGCAGGTTGGCCTCAAGCAGCCCGCTATCGCGCGCCTGGAGATCGCCGAGACACAGCCAAGGCTCGAAACACTGGCGAAGCTCAGCAAGGCCACCGGTCTGACTTTTGACCTTCACGTCGCCAATGGAGCCGTCGAGATCGTTCAGGTCGCCAAGGCAGCGACAACGGCCGCCGCTCGCGGCTTCGCGTTCGTCTTTGACTCGACTGTGCTCGCTGCCCTCGCCAACGCTCGGCCGTTGGTCGAACAGCTACCAGCATCCCACGCGGCGGGTGATCGGCCGGCCGACATTGTCGTCGAGGGTGAACAGAGTCTTACGCTGCTGCAGCTCAAGTCCCGTCGCTTGCCGGGTGCGAGGATCTTCGCGATGACGCAGGCCCACGGATCGCGCGACGAGATCGACGATCTTCTCCGTATCATGCCGGCAGACACGACCGTGGAACCGGTTGAGGTCGGGCAAGCGAAGGAACGCTGACCGCTTCGCCGGTGCGTGGCGGGTGCATCGACCCCGCACCCGACAGGGAATGGCCACGCGGGCGGGTGGAGCAGCGCCGTGCTCAACAATCGGCGCTGGTCTCGGTGGCGAGATCTGAGGCCACAGGGCGGACAACCGGCCGCCCAATGACGCCACCCACGAATGAACCGGGTGGGGTGACGTTGGACCGCGCCGGACGGCGGCGGGGGAGAACCCAGGGCCGTTGCCAGCCTGATGTAGCCGGCGCCGACGAAGGGCGCTGGCCGGGTGGCAGCGATCACTTAGTGGTCGCCGCCGGAAGTT
>NZ_CAKJTP010000034.1:0-4812 GCF_917627335.1 Protofrankia sp. CiT1
GATCGAACACTCCACCTGCACGGCGGGTGATGCGTGCACCAAGGGCTCATGGCAGGTGCTCAGCTACCAGTCACCTGTCCGGGCCATCCATGCCGCACTTCTCAAGAATGGTAACGTGCTGCTCATCGCGGGGTCGGGTAATGACCCTAACCAGTTCGCGGCCGGTACCTTCAAGACGTCGGTGTGGAATCCCACCACGGGCGCCTTCGCCAATGTCTCCACTCCTGATGACTTCTTCTGTACCGGTCACGTCCAGCTTACCGACGGTCGACTGCTGGTGATGGGTGGGAACAAGGCGTACCCGACCGCGGACCACGGCTACGAAGGCATCAAGTCCTCCTATACCTTCGATCCGACGACGAATCAGTACGTGCGGGTGAACGATCTCAACACGGGTCACTGGTATCCGTCCGCCACGGAGCTCGGTAACGGTGACGTGATCTCGCTCGGCGGGCTGGACGAGAACGGCAACGGTTCAGTCGAGGTCGAGCGCTTCTACAGTGCCAGCGGACAGTGGAACAAGCCGCGGCCGACCCAGACCTACCGTTTCTGGGGGCTGTACCCAGCAATGATTCTTCTGCAGGACGGCCGGTTGTTCTACACCGGATCACACGTGTTCGGCAACAACGTCAACGGTGGCCCCGGGGCTAATCTTTACAACGTTGACACCGGTCAGGTGACCGATGTGCCCGGACTCCGGCTGAAAGATCAGCGGGACCAGTCGATGTCGGTTCTGCTGCCACCGGCGCAGGCCCAACGCGTCGCCACCTTCGGCGGGGGAAACATCGAGACCAACGTTGACGCGAACAACACGATGGATCTCATCGATCTGTCCAAGGCGAATCCGGCCTATGTTCCTGGTGCGAACCTGCCGACCGGCAAGATGTACGTCTCCGCGGTCATCCTCCCGGATGGGAAGGTGTTCGAGACCGGTGGCGGCCTACATAATCGGGCCGACCCGGTGTACGAGGCGTCGATGTACGATCCGGTCGCGAACAGCTTCACACCGATGGCCACCGACCCGATTCCGAGGACGTACCATTCGTCGGCACTGCTGCTGCCGGACGGCCATGTTCTCGCGATCGGGAACAATCCGGGTGACGGTTCCTTCGACATGCGGATCTCAATCTACACGCCACCTTACCTGTTGAACGGGATCCGACCGACGATCACGGCGGCGGCGGCCACGTGGGCCTATGGTTCGACCCAGTCGGTGGGCACGACGTCCAACGTCGTCATCAAGTCCGCGCAGCTGATCCGGCCGGCGGCGGTAACGCACTCGTCGGACCCGAACCAGCGTTCGGTGGACCTCCCCATAACCGTCAACAACGACGGTCAGCTGACAGTGACGCTCACCGCCAACGCAAACATTGCCCCGCCCGGCGATTACATGTTGTTCGTCACCGATGCCAACAACATTCCGTCGGTCGCTCGCTGGGTGCATGTGGGATGAGACGGGCTACCGGAAGGAGCAGAGCCCTCATGGCCGATGAACCGGGAAGACTCGACCGTGTCCTCAGGCGGAGTATGGTCGCGGTGTTCCTCGCCGTCGCGGTGACGGTGGTGGGAAACACCGATACGGGAGTTTCCAGCGCCGCGACACCCAGGCCGGCGGCGGCCACGTCCCCATATGTGGCCACCGCCAGTCCGGGTGCCGGCACGGCCCCTGGCGGCGCCGTATCCGCCAGCCCCGGGGTGACGATCACGGGTTCGCCGGCGCCGGCTCCGGGCTTGTTGCCAACAACGAGCGATCAGCGGGTGACCCCGGTACCGGCGGTCAGGCTTACCAGCGAGTACGTCGATGGGTGTGATCACCACTATGGGCTGCCGACCCAGTGCGTCCCGGTGAACTTCCCACCGGGCACTCATGACCGCTGCCAGTGGCTGCGGCAGCACGGCCTGGGCCCGATACCGGTGAACAAGCGCGATCAACTGAAGCTGGACACGAACGGGGACGGCACGGCCTGCGGGCCCGGGGACGCCTGACATCCATCCCGACAGTGGCCGTGCTGATCCGGCCAACAGATCGGATCAGCACGGCCGGATGGACCGGGGCCTGACGGCGGGCGGAGCCGATGGCCGATTCAGTCCGGCCCACCATTCCAGGACATGACGACGCGAGACACGGCCATGGGGAGTTCGGTGTCGAAGACAGTGAGAGTGGTCATTATGTGCACGCTGCTCGTGGCCGCGTGCTCGTCAGGTCGTGCTTCGGGCGGCGGCAGCGCCATGACCGGTACGGCAGCGACTGTCGCGGGCACGGTAGCCTCGCCCGCCGCGGGGGCGATCGCCGGGGCGGGCCAGTCCGCCCCCACGCTGCCTGCCGACCCCCAGATCGCTCCCGCGCAGCCGGGCACACCAGGCGACCTCAGCGCGTCGGAGCTGATCGCTCAGCTCAAGGCTTCTGGGCTTCCGGTGACATCGAGCATTGTCTATACGGCTGCGACGGACAGTGACCATCTTTTCGGTCAATCGAGTGGCTACATCTCCAAGGCAGCCTTCGTCGACAGCCGGGTACCCCGCGACGGGCTGCCGGACACGAATCCGGGAAGCGTCTGGCTGGGCGGTTGCGTGGAGGTCTTCCGCACTCCCGCCGACGCTCAGCAGCGACAGCGTTTCCTCATGTCGCAGGCTGTGGACCCGGCGAAGGCCGAGTACATCTACGTGCGCGGTCCCGTCCTTCTCCGCGTCTCGCACGAGCTCGACGTCAGCTATGCGGATGGCTATGGCAAGATCCTGCAACGGACGGGATGACACGGTCGCCGCCATCGCCGGCTCGGTTACTTTGTGGCATTAATTCAGCCTATGGGGCATCCGGTTGATGCCTCCTGAGGGCAGCCCCGTAGGCTGTGCCCACTGATCTCGATCAGACGGGACCTGCTTGTGACCGCAAAGCTTGCTCGTACCGGCCCCGCGACTGTCGGCTTCATGTCACTCGTGACCGCGGCCTTCCTCGGTTTAGCCGGTTGCCAGCCCCCGACGCGGGCCGTCTCCCAGCCAGCCGCGGGTGCGTCGGCGTCATCATCCACTCTACCGGTCGCCCTGGCGTCGGCCGCGGGCAGCAACGGGCGGCCCGGGGCCGGCCCGGCGGTCGGTGAGGCGTCTTCGGCGCCACCGGCATCGACAGCGTCGCCGGCCATGCGGGTGACCACGTCCCCGGGGATCCCGCCGAGCCTCGTATCGCCGCCGTCAGCCCCGCTCGCCTCGCCACCCACCGCGAACAGCTCCGGAAAGCTTCTTTTCGGCCTCGGACCGGCTCTGGACAGCGACGCGGCGTCACCCATCGCGGCCGGGCTCGGAATGTTCACCACCTGGTACAACTCGCCCAGCGACCTCGGATTCCTCCGAGATTGGGCGAGCAATCGAATTCCGCAGACCTATGCGTCCGGCCGTTCGATTCATCTCGTGGTCTGGCTTGACGGAACCGGCAAGGTCGGTACCAACCAGACCTCCCATGGCCCGGCCTGTGGCCGCGACTACCCGCTGTCCACAGCTTTTCTCGATGACGCCCGCCAGCTTGCTGATATCTTCAAGGGCGCGGCCGGTGGTCCACCGCTCTATGTCACGCTGTTCACGGAGTTCCAGACCTACGCCTGCCAGACCAACGCCTGGGCGCCGAGCCCGGAGGTGACGAACTACTACCTTGCCCTCAAGGACAAATACCTGGCGGCAATGTCCATCTTCCACTCGGTGGCTCCGAACGCCAAGGTCTCCTTGGGCTGGGGAGGCTGGCAGGCCCGTTACGACGACCCGAGTACGGGCGGCGGCCGGTCGATGTTCCCCTACTTCGCGGACGTGATGCGCCAGTCTGACTTCCAGAGCTTCCAGGCAATGCAGTCGGACTCGAACAGCCAGGACATCCTGGACATGACTCGGATGCTTGGGCAGTACGGTCCCGTCATGGTGGCTCACTTCAAGCCGGACAACGGTTCTCAGAAAACGTGGACCGCCGATCTGAGAACCTTGTTCACCGACGCCTATATTCGGCAGGCGACATCCATGGGCCTGTTCGCGCTCAGTTTTATGGACCAGGTGAATCTCGCCGCCGACCCGACCGCGCTCTCGCTGGTGCGGTCCGGGATCGACAAATATGGTGTATTGCCCGCAGCCAGATGACCGCTACGCCTCCCGGCAGCCGATGACAGAAATGGCCCCGTCCCGCGAGCGGTCCTTTCTATGTCCTTCCAAGGCTGCCGGGAGTGTTGGTGCCCACCGGCGACGCGGACGGACAGGATCGCGCGGCCGGTGGCTGACCGGCGGTTCCAGGCTGCCGACCGTGTTAGGGCGTGTTTCGAATCTGTGCTGGCGTGACATTACGCACCAGGGTGAGCAGGCCGGCGGAGCCGGGCATCCAAGCAGTGCCGTAGCGCATCGAAGCCTCGCGCTGTCGCATATATGTCACTCATAACTTCAGGCACAACGGAAGGCCAAACAGAGGCCCCGGTAAGGATGTCTGTGGCGCGGTTCATAGCTTGTAAACAGCATCCGGTTGGCGAATCCGTTTTGATGACGCTAAGTAGTTTTCGCACGTCAGCGCATTACTGACGGTAGTATTGGTCGATTTCGCGACGTGATCATCAGCGATGAAAACCAACCGATACGTGTGGGTAACATCTCGGCTGCCCATGGCCTCGATCAGCTCCTGGTACGTTCGCTGCACACCGGAACGATTTGCACCTTGCACCTTCGGGCCGCCGGTGGCGCGAAAGAGGATGATCGCGCCACCTTTGGCCCACCTTGCACCTTCGGGCCGCCGGTGGCGCGAAAGAGGATGATCGCGCCACCTTTGGCCCACCTTGCACCTTCGGGCCG
>NZ_CAKJTP010000034.1:5539-16329 GCF_917627335.1 Protofrankia sp. CiT1
CGAGCCCATCAGCGGAGTTGATCCGGGGAGCCATATTCGTAGTTCTTGTCCCGACTTCTTACTGAAACCAACCTGTCGGATGCCTGTCAGCCGAGCTGTTTTCGTTCTGATCCGGCTGGGTCGGAAACTTATCGAGGTGGGTACTTCCCGCCTGACCTGATCTCTTCGGCGACAGCATTCGCGGTGGACCGGATCCGCCTGGCGCGGATTTCGGGAGACTGGCCGCCGACACCGAGCATGCTGGTTTTGTGCTGGGTTTTTCCGGCGGGAGTCCCGGGAGCGCGTTTGGGGGCCCGGGTGAAGCCGGTGAACAGCAAAGGAGCGCGACAACAGCTGACCTGCCAGGCCGGGAAATCCCGGTCATGGCATCTGACGTACCCAGTGGACGGTTGCCGCGTCGGCCGCCGTCCCGAACGGGGGGAGACCAGCGGATGAGCATGCCTGACGAGCGCATTTTCGATGCGCAGCTGGTAGACCTGGTGCCGCGGCCACGAGCTTCCTCGGCGGTGCTTTCGAGCATGCGCACCACAGCCGTGACCGGCCACCGACTGGACGAGCAAGTAATGGTGTCGGTGGTAGTGCCGACTCGGAACGAGGCCGCGAATATCGAGGCGCTCCTGCGCCGGCTTGACGCCGCGCTGGCCGATCTGCCCAGCGAGATTATCTTTGTCGACGATTCGGACGATGCCACACCGGAGATCATAAATGCGCTCCGTGGTTCGGTCCGAATACGGGTCCGTATCCATCACCGTCCCGCGCCCTACCGGGTAGGCGGACTTGGCGGAGCTGTTACCGAAGGCATTCGACTATGCCGCGCCGACTATGCTGTGATCATCGATGGTGATCTGCAGCATCCACCGGAGGTGATTCCCGAACTTTTTGCCGCGGCTGGCGCGGGAGATGTCGATGTTGTTATCGGTAGCCGGTACGCCAACGGCGGTAGTGCCCCGGGCTTGGCGAACAGTGGCCGCCGACTTGTGTCATCCGGCGCGAACCTGCTGTCCCGCATACTTTTCCCGCTGCGCCTGCGTGGTGTGTCGGACGTCATGAGCGGGTTCTTCCTCGTCCGCATCGCGGCGCTGGACCTCGACCAGCTCCGTCCGGACGGGTACAAGATCCTGCTTGAGCTGCTGGTCCGGGCCGGCCGGTTGCGGGTCGTCGAGGTCGGTTATGTATTCGGTGAACGTCATGCCGGAACATCGAACGCTTCGGCGTCGGAGGGCGTCCGCTTTATGCGGCTGCTCTTGTCGCTCCGGCTGCCACGGGCGGCACGGTTTGTGCTCGTAGGTGTCTCCGGGATATTGCCGAATGTTTTTGGAACCGCGCTTCTGCACCACGCTGGAATGCATTATCTGCCAGCCGCGGTGATCGCTACACAGGTTGCCATCCTGTGGAACTTCGCCGGTTGTGACCTGTTTGTCTGGGAGCGCGGAAAACAGTCAATGATTCGACGGTACGTGTCGTTCGCCTTGTTGAACAACGTCGATCTCGTCGTCCGTCTGCCGCTGCTCGGAATTTTTGTGGACCGTTGGCATACAAGTATCGGGGTAGCCACTCTCGCTACTTTGGCAATCGTTGTCAGTGTTCGTTACGTGTTGGTCGACCGGATTGTCTACAGCGAGCATAGGCGTACGGCGCGGAGTTTTTTCCGCGGGCCTCGACGGTCGGCAGCCGGCACCGCCGGGGAGGCTTAGGAATGATCCGGCGAAAAATTTCGGTCAGGAGCAACGGAAATGTTTAGGGGAAGACGCCGGAGGTTGGGGCACCGGCGTGTCCTGACTGGGCTCCTCGCTATCCTCTCCATCCAGTTCGCTGTGCTAGCCGTCGTCGACCCAGGCACGGCGAAGGCGGTCACCTGCCCGGACACACAATGGGCCGCCGACTACTTCGCCAACATGACGCTGTCCGGGCCGGCAGCGGGTTCGCGTTGTGACCGCGACATCAGTTTTGACTGGGGGGAGACGGGCCCCGGGATCGGTGGCCTCGGCGGGTCCGGCTATTCGGTCCGGTGGAGCCGGACGCTCTATCTGGATTCGGGTGAGTACGGCTTCACCGCGACCGCTGACGACGGAATCCGGGTACTCCTGGACGGCGCCACTGTCATAACCGGGTGGAAGGACCAGGGACCGACCACCTACACCGCGAACCCCTCGGTGACCGCCGGTGAGCACACGATTGTCGTGGAGTACTACCAGAACGCTGGAGGCGCTGTCGCTCAGTTCAGTTACGCACCACCGGTGCCACCCCCACCGACCTGTGCGCCCACCCAGTGGACGGCTTCGTATTTCTCCGGAATCACCCTCACGGGTACCCCGCGCGGGCGGTGCGAGGATGCCATCAGCCATGACTGGGGGAACGGTGCACCGGACGTCCCCGGTATCAATGCGGACAACTTCTCGGTCCGGTGGGTCCGGACCGAGAAGTTTGCGGCCGGGACCGTCACGTTCACCGCCGAAGCTGACGACGGTATTCGGGTCTATGTCGATGACACATTGGTGATCGACCAGTGGCGGGACCAGGGGCCGACCACTTTCACCGCCAGCCCGACGGTCACGGCGGGCGACCATACGGTCAAGGTCGAGTACTTCGAACACGGCGGTGGTGCGGTTGCGCGGGTGTCGTACGCCGCCGCGGCTCCGCCTTCGTCGCTGACCTGCCTGTCCACCCAGTGGGCCGCGTCCTACTTCCCCAACAGAATCTTGTCGGGAGCGCCGAAGGCCGAACGCTGTGAGGGCACGCTCAGCCACGATTTCGGTGAGAAGGGGCCGGGGGTGGACGGCATCGGAGCGTACAACTTCTCCGCGCGCTGGAGCCGGACTGACCAGTTCCGAGCTGGGAACAGCACGCTCACGGTGACGGCTGACGATGGCGTGCGCGTCTACGTCGACGGCACGCTTGCCATCAACCAATGGCAGGACCAGGGGCCGACGACCTACACGGCGACCGTGCCCGTCACCGCCGGGAAACACGTGGTCAGCGTCGAGTACTACCAGGGCGGTGGCAGCGGGCTTGTGCGGGCCGGTTACACCGGTGGGGGAGCCGCGGGGGAACTGCCACCACCGCCACCGGGTGGTTGCACGGGCGACTGCCAGGGCTCCTGGCAGACCCTGCCGTACGACTCCCCGGTGCGTTCGGTGCATGCCACCGTGCTGCGTACAGGGAACGTTCTGCTTGTTGCCGGATCTGGTAACAACGGGGCAGCGGCCGCGAAGAACCAGTTCGTCTCCAAGGTCTGGAACCCGTCAACCGGTGAGTTCGCCGATGTTCCCACGCAAGAGGACCTGTTCTGCGTCGGGCACACCCAGCTGGCTGACGGACGAATCCTGCTGGCCGGCGGCACACTCGCGTACCCGACACCCACAACCAACTACAAGGGTCTCGCGAGCAGCTACATCTTTGACCCGGTGGCCGGTACCTATACCAAGACAAATGACACGCCGGGGGGCGGGCACTGGTACCCCTCCCTAGTGAACCTCGGTAACGGTGACGTGTTCGCCACCGGCGGGCTCAACGAGAACGGATCCGGAAACGTCGCGGTCGAGATGTTCGACTCCAAGAAAGGCCAGTGGAAGCCCTTCAACAACGTGCCGCAGACGTATTTCTACTGGGGTCTCTATCCGACCATGGTGCTGATGTCGGACGGCCGGCTCTTCTACGGCGGTACGCACACCTTCGGCAACGCGCTCCCGAACACCTCCGGGTCGGAGATCTACGATGTCGACACTGGAACAATCACCGATGTCCCGGGGCTGCGGGATATCGACTTCCGGGATCAGGGCGCCACGGTTCTGCTGCCGCCGGCGCAGGCCCAGAAGGTTGCGAACTTCGGCGGCGGCAACTCCTACAGTGACCTGGACCCGACGAACCACACGGACATCATCGATCTCAGCAAGGATGATCCACAGTGGACGGCCGGGCCGGACCTGCCGGCGGCCAAGATGTACGTGAGCGCCGTCATTCTGCCCGACGGCAAGGTGTTCGAGACCGGCGGCGCGAAGCACAACTATCCCGAGTTCGCCGTGCACGAGGCGTCCATCTACGACCCAGCGGCCAACGCGTTCACGTCGCTGCCGGCGGACCCGGCCGATCGGATGTACCACTCGGAGGCGTTCCTGCTGCCGGACGGCCGGGTGGCGACGATCGGGAACAATCCGGCTACCGGCGAATTCGATCTGGGTATTTCGATCTACTCCCCTTGGTACATGTCCAGGGATCGCCCGACAATTTCCAACGCTGCCGACCAGTTCGACTACGGGTCGGCGCAGAAGCTGACAGTGAGCGGGAACATCGGTCGCGTCACACTGATCCGCCCAGCGTCGGTGACCCATCAGTCCGACCCGAACCAGCGCAGTGTCGACCTGCCGCTGTCCGGAACGGGCCAGGATGTCAGCGTGACAGTGCCGGACAATCCCAACCTGCTGCCAGCCGGCTATTACATGATGTTCGCCCAGGATATGAACGGGGTACCGTCCGTGGCTAAGTGGGTGCATGTCGGATGACCAGAAAAAGAATTCTGCTCGGCATGACCGCCGTGGCATGCGTCGCTGCTGGGCTGCTCGTCGCCCTGCGGGTGACCGAGCCGAACTCGGCCATGCCGGCCGGCGGACACGTCCGCCAGGTCGCGGTTGAGCATTCCTGGGGCCCAGGTAACCGGGATCTCAGCGGTCGGGTGCAGCCGCATGGAAATGGTCGCCCCTCCCCGGCGACGCTGTGGGTGGACGGGTGTGACCACAATTACGCGGACGCGGCGGGTAATTCCAGTGTCTGCGTCCCGAAGACCGCTCCCGGCGGCCACGCGGTCGACTGTGCCTTTCTGCGAGCGGCCGGATTCGGCCCGCTCAAAGTGATCGGCACGGACAGCAAGCATCTCGCCGGCCCTGGCAATACGGCGCCCCGCGGTACGACCGTCTGCGCCGGGTAACCCCAGAAAGGCTGCGGAATGCCACTGCGATTCGATGTTCCTTCCGGGCGTCGGCGACCCACCCGTCACTGGATCGTGGCCGTGGCATTGTGCTGTCTCGCCGGGTGTGCCGTCTCGTCGACGGGTACGGCCGCACACCCGGCGGACACCGGCTCATCGCCGCCCGCACCGGCGCTGGCGCGATCGTCCGCACGCCCGTCATCCGTTGTTGGGACGGCGGCGGATGGCTGGCATGGCACCGCCGTGCGGGTTTCCCGGCCCCGGCCGTCGTTCACCCTGGCCGACCTCTCCGGCCGGAGCTTCGACTTCGCGAAGGAAACGGCTGGCCGGGCCACACTGCTGTTCTTCGGCTACACGAACTGCCCGGATGTCTGCCCGACGACAATGGCTGACATCGCCGCGGCCAAGCAACTGGTGAGCTCGCCCGTCGGCTCCGCAATAATGGTCGTCTTCGTTACGACCGACCCCGGCCGGGACACCGCGGGAGTACTCCGTCGATGGTTGAACCAGTTTGATCCCACATTCATCGGGCTCACCGGTTCACCAGCACAGCTTGCTGCTGCCCAAAAGGCCGCTGGCGTGCCGCTCGCGAGTGCGCAACAGGTGCCGGGCGGTCAGTACGACGTGGTGCACGCGGCCCAGGTCGCCGGCTACGGTGCCGATAACACCGAGCATGTTCGCTACTTTTCCGATACCACGGTCGCGGATTATGCGGCGGACCTCCCCCGGCTGGTAGCCGTTTCGTGAGAATTCGCCAATCCCGGCCGGAGCGGGCCGTTTACATTGCGTGTCCCGCGGGCCTACTAGACAATTCAGGTAGGAATCTGTGAACTCCATCCATGCGCCTGCTCCAGCACCGTCGCCGCGAGCCCGTTTGGAGAGCCTGCCCGGACGGCTGCGTTTCGCGGTCGGCGGTGGGACGAGCGTGTTCGTCCGCGTCACGGTGCTGGTCGTGTTCGCGTGGTTTCTCGGCGTGGGTGACCGGGCCGCGTACGGGTATTCAGCAGTAGCTTCGGCACTTCTCCTGCGGGGTCTGGGACATGATTTCACCCGGCGTCGCCAAAACGGGAACTGGTTCTGGTCCGTCGCCGCCCGCGGCTCGACCGAGACGGTCGGCTGGCTCATTTTCGTCGAGCTGGCCAGAACCGACCACGGCGCCACGGTCATCGGCCAGGCCAGCATGCGCCACCTGTTTGCCGCCCTGGTGAGCGCGGCGGTGGTGGCCTTCACCTACCCGTTGGTCTGTGACTGGCTTGTCCTCGGATCCACCGCGGACACCCCGCTGTTTCGTTTCTTTCGAGGCTGTCTCGCCTTGTCGACAGTACCGCTAGTCGTGGTGACGGCCAATGCGTTGTATCCGCATCGCGACGGCGTGGTACTCGTCGGCTGGAGCACGGTGTCGCTCGCGATGCTGTTCGTCGCCGGCCTGACCCTGGCCCGAGCGCAGTACAGCTGGCAGCGGCCGGAGCGGGTTGACCACGTGAACCTGGAGGACCGCGCGCCGGCTCGGCACACTTTTTCACTGATCGTGCCCGCGCGGGAGGAGCCCGTCCTCGGGCGCACCCTTGCCCAGGTGCTGGCCGGTTCCTATCCAGCGGATCTTTTCGATCTCGTTGTCGTCGTGTCCGACGATGAGGCTGACCGGGAGACACGTGCGGTGGCGCAGGAGTTTGCCGACAGCCATCCCAACGTGCGGGTGGTGACACCGCGCAGCGCAATGCGCAGCAAGCCGCTCTCACTCGAGGACGCGCGGCGGTACTGCCGCGGTGATCTGATCGGTATCGTAGACGCGGAGTCGTTGATCGCGAACGGTCTGCTCGGTTACGTGAACACGCTGGCCAGCCATCATCCCGAGGTCGGGATTTTCCAGGGCGGTGTCCAGCTGATGAATTTCCGCGGGACGGGCTGGCGACGACCGGAGTCAGCCGGGCTGTTGCGCGCTGTGACCTCGTGGTGCAACAGCGCCACATCATGGTGGCGGGCACGTAACTGCCTTGAGTACTACATCTGGTTCATGTCGAGGCTGCGCTACCAGGCGGTGGCGCGTTTCATTCCGCTCGGTGGCAACACGGTCTTCATCCGGCGCGAGATCCTCAACCAGTTGGGCGGCTGGGATGTCTCCTGCCTGACCGAGGACTGTGATCTCGGTGTACGAGCCTCGGTGGCAGGCGTCGAGACCATGGTCTTCTATCATCCGGAGCTCACCACCCGCGAAGAGACACCGGAGACACTGGGCAAACTGGTGGTCCAGCGGACCCGGTGGATGATGGGTTTCATCCAGGTGTTCCAAAAAGGCGACTGGCGTCAGCTCCCGGGGCGGCGCCGGCGAGCGCTCGCCGTTGAAATGCTGTTGATGCCATTTTTCCAGGCAGCCGCCGGGCTGGCGTTGCCGACGTCTGTGCTACTCACATTTTTTCTGTCGGCTCCGGTGGGGCTTGTGATTATCTTCTGGCTCCCGCTGCTGGCAATGGTCATGATGACCATGATGGAACAGGCCGCTTTCCGGGAGTTTGCTGATGCATATCAGCTCAAGGTAGGATTTCTCGACAGTGCCCGATTGCTGGTGAGCGCGCCGGTGTATCAGCTGGTCCTGTCCGCGGCGGCGCTGCGCGCTATGGTGCGGCTGCTCCAGGGCAAGGTCCAGTGGGAGAAGACCACACATGTCGGTGCCCACCACGTGGTGATACCGGGTACCGCCGAGCTCAAAGGGGTTTCGTGACCACGACCACGCTGCCGGTCGCGCCCCCGGGCACTGTCGCCGACGGCGGTGCTTCTCGGGCCGGCCGGGCACCCGGGGACCGCGTTACCGTCACCCGAGCGCGTATCGCCGGCTGGCTGTCCCGCCACTGGCGGAGTCTGGCTCTGCTGACAGCGCTTCTCGTCGTCTGTGGGCTGGTGCACGGACTCAACCTCGATGGCTGGCCGGGCCGGATCAACGACGACGAGGGCACGTACGCGGCCCAGGCATACGCCATGCAGTACCGGGGCCAGATCACCCACTACACGTATTGGTATGACCATCCTTTCGGCGGCTGGCTGCTCATAGCCGTCTACACGACCGTCACAAACGCATTCGAGCGGGCGCCGTCGGCGGTGACGGCCGCGCGTGAGTGCATGCTCGTCGTCCACCTGGTCAGTTGCGCGCTCCTGTACCTGCTTGCCCGCCGTCTCGGGTTTCGCCGTGTTTTCGCCGGTCTCGCTGTCGGGTTGTTCTCCCTGGCACCGCTCGCGGTGTGGTATCAGCGGCTTGCGTTCCTCGACAACATCGCGGTGCTGTGGGTGCTGGCAGCGCTGGTCTGCGCGGTGTCAACACGCCGCAGCGTGGGGGCAGCCGTCGCCTCCGGCGTCTTCATGGCGTTCGCCTTCTGGTCGAAGGAAACGTCCCTGATGCTCCTGCCGGGCGTCTACCTTCTGCTCCGGCAGAATCGCGACCCGCGTAACTGGCGGTTCGTGCGCCGCAATTTCCTCGGGTTCCTGACGCTGATCTGTGGGATCTACGTCCTGTACGCGGTGGCGAAGAACGAGCTGTTCGAGGGGACGGGTCACGTCTCGCTCATCCGGGCGGTCACATGGCAGCTCTTCGAGCGGACCGCGAGCGGAAGCCTGCTGCAGGCGGGTAGCGGCACACAGGGCATGGCCGGTCTGTGGCTGCACATGGATCCCTATCTGCTGGGTGCCGGCGTCGTCACCGCAATCCCGGCACTTTTCGTCAGGCGTCTTCGGATGGTCGCGGCGCTCCTGCTGATCCAGGTTGTCTTCATGTTCCGCGACGGCTACATGCCGTATGCCTATGTGACGGCGATGTTGCCGTTCGCGGCACTGTGCGCGGCCGGCATGCTGGACGTGACCCTTCCCCGCGGACCGGTAGGCGGCGCACCCGACAGCGTGGACCGCGAGCCGCACACGCTTGCCAGCCGGCGCCGGGTCGCCGCGGCCAGGGCCACCCGACTGGCCCTGGTGGTCGGCGTGGTGATCGCTGGATTGGTGGCGCTGCCCGGCGAGTGGGCGCCGAAGCTGGGTACGGCGCTGACCGCCGATGACAGCAAGCCGACCCGGGACGCTGCGCGTTGGTATATCGAGAACATTCCCAATGGTCACACCGTCGTGACCGATGACAACATCTGGACCGATCTCGTGATTGCGGGCAAGAAGCCGGACCCAATCTGGTTCTATAAACTTGATCTTGACCCCGCGGTTCGCGGGAAACTGAAGAACGGCTGGCAGGACGTTGACTACTTCGTTCTCGGTCAGCTGATGCCGTCGACTCTTCATGATCTGCCGCTGGTGGCCGAGGGGCTGCGGCACTCGGTCGTGGTGAAGTCGTTCGGGCCGGATGGGCAGATCACGGTCCGTAAGGTGATTAAGAGCGACCGGCAATAGGGGACGCGGCGTCGCGGGGCTGGGGCACGCACCTCGCCGCGTTGTCGTCGGTCGCCACCCACAACCAGGGTGACTCCCTCCGCCGCCTCGCGATGCACGCACCCCAGCCCCGCTCCTTGATCCACACCCCTATTGCCGGGCGCTCTAAGTCGGGTTGTCCGGTCGAGGTGGCAGCCCCGCCGGGCTGCTGACCCGCGGGCGCCGGTGCGTCCATGAGCACCCTGTCCGGCGCGGACCGCCCTGTCCGGCGCGCTGGCGTTCCGGTTCCGTCCGTGGGATCGGGCGGGGTTAGGATTACCCCATCGCGTTGAGGGATGTATGGGTGATTTTGTGATGCTGTTCAGCGGGTGTCGGCATGTGGCGGCGTCCACCTCGTGATCATCAACGAGGCGCAGGTGGCCGAGGCGCTCCCCAGCTACGAGTTGGGCGCCAAGCTGGGCGCGGGCGCCTTCGGGCTGGTGTTAGCGGGCCGGCACCGCGACCTTGATCGCAATGTTGCGATCAAGGTGCTGTCCCCGGCGCAGGAGAACGCGCCAGGCGGTTTCAAAGCCGAGGCACGGATCCTCGCCGCGATGGATCATCCGCATGTCGTGCGGGTCTACGATTACGTCGAGGCCGACGAGCTGCATCTGATCGTCATGGAGCTGCTGGGTGGGGGGACGCTGACCCGTCGGCGGGCGGGCATCCCACCGGAGGGTGCCTGCGCGGTCGGTCTGGCGGTGGCCGCGGCGCTGACCTGCGCGCATGCCCAGGGGGTACTGCACCGCGACATCAAGCCCGACAACATTTTGTTCGACACCGGAGGCCTGCTCAAGGTCACCGACTTCGGGATCGCGAAGATTTTCGACGGGTCGGCGGCCACCGCGAGCATGCTCATCGGGACCCCGAAGTACATGGCGCCCGAACAGCTCGTCGGCGGTCGGCTGGGGCCGCCCACCGACCTGTATGCCCTCGGGGTGCTCCTGTACGAGCTGCTCGTCGGGACACCGCTGTTCGATCCGGCTCTGTCGTCGCATGCCCTGGGTTATCATCACCTTTACTCTCCGCCACCACCGTTAGTGGGTGTGCCCGCTCCGGTGGCCGAGGCTGTTCTGCGGGCGCTGGCCAAGGATCCGGCCGCTCGCCAGCCCTCCGCACACGCCTTCGCTCTTGATCTTGCTGCTGCCGCGGCCCGCGGTTACGGCCCTCGCTGGACCGCCCGTGCCGGAATCGGACTACGCCTCGCCGACGACGTCCGTGATGCCGCTGACCTTCTGGTTCAGCCCAGTCGGCAGATACCGGCGCCTATCCCCCGCCCGCCGGGTCCGCAGCCCGCCGTCCAGCCTTCGTCGCCATGGGTTGTGCAGCCGCCGCCGGCCGCGCCCGCGGTGCGCCCGTCGAACGCCGCATATCAGGCCGTTCCCGCGTATCCGCCAAGTCCCGGCCAGCCAAATCCCGGGTACCAGAGCCCGGGGCAGCCAAATCCCGGGTACCAGAGCCCCGGCCAGCC